>JAISFT010000038.1 GCA_031263435.1 Treponema sp.
TAGACCAGGAGTCCCTGGCCTTCCCTGAGCCGGGCGATTTCGGTTCCCCGGTCGTCGGGCACCCGGTACACCGCTGCCTCCCGGGCCAGGGCCCGGTGGGGGGGCCTTCCGCCGTGGTAATTCACACTTAACTGATAAACAAAGCCCAGCCTGAGAAGACACAAAAAGGCGGCGGCGGCAAAGAAAAAACCTGCCCCCCGGAACGCCCGGATCGGGACTCCGGGGCACCTGGGGCGAATGAGGGGCTCGGGGCTGCCGGGATGTGCAAGGTGGCTGAGGGGCCCGAGGCTGCCGGGATGCTCGAAATTTTCGGGGTCTTGGGAATGCCGGGCCCGGAACCAGGCCAGGCCGGCCGGGAGGGTAAAGCACAGGGCGGCCAGCAAAAGGCAAAGCGCCAGGGCGGGGATGAGGAGGACGCGGGGTGAGTGTCTTTCGGCCGGTTCATCCTCCAAGCCCAGGGTCTGTTCCAGGGTCCGGCGGTAATCGGCCAGGGTGAAGCCGGCCGGATGATCCCGCTCGTTCCGCCTCAGTTCCGCCAGGGCCTCGACCAGTTGCCCCCCTTCCCACAGGGTCCGGCTCCGTTCCTGCACTCTGCGGCGAAAGCCCGCGGCGGAGCCCCCCGATGATGCGGAGTCCGGCGGGAAGGGGGGATAGGGGATTCGCACTGTTTCGGTTTCGGCTTCGGTTTCCGGCAGGAGGGCTTCTGCCGGCGCGGGGGCCCCTTGGGTTGGGCCGGGTTCCGGTTTTTCCGCGGGCGCTGGATTTACCGGGATACGCAGGGCAGGAACGGGCAAGGTCCGGGTTTCCAGGGGGAAGGAAAAGGAGGGGAACACAAAGAACGGCCCTTCCAGGGGGATAAGCCGGAACGAGAGCAGTTCGTCCTCCCCCTCCGGGGTCAGGGTTTCCATGATGGTCATGGGCGGGACCGGGGGAAGGGAGAGGCCGTCAAGCGGCGGATCGGGCCGGGTCCAGCCTTCGACACACAGCGTCAGCGTGTATTCTTCGCCTATGACGAGGGTCCGGGGAAGATCCCGCCAGTAAATCCGGGGGGGCTGGGGGGAAGGATTCCTCACGGTCAGGGAAAGCGCAGGGCCCGGTATGAAGGTTCCGCCTATCCGGACTTCGAGGGGGCCCAAGTCGATTCTACCGGGGTTCCTCGCCAAAAAACGGTACTGCAGGCTGGTCCAGCGGCGGGCACTTCCCCCCGATCCGGGCGGGGGGATCTGCAGCAGGCGGGGTTCGCTGCGGACCCGGTCCAGACTAAGGCCCTGGGGCAGCGGGGGAAGCCGGGCCTCCACTTCCTCCGGGGAAGGATGATCCACCAGGAGGGTTACGGTCCAGAACTGGCCGGCTGTGACGGAGGCGGGGGGGCTTTCCCAAAGAACTGCGGGGGCGGTCTGGGAGAACACAGGGGGGCCTAAAAAAAGGGCACTGAGGAGGATCAGACCCAGGGAAAAAAGCTTCCCGGCAAGGGAGGCTGAAGTAAAGTTTGCCTTCGCTATCCCGGCCTTTTCCCCGGCACAAAACCTTATCGTAGAGCGAAGGCCAAACGGCGGCAGCCGTTTGACCCGCGCAAGGGATAGAAGCGGAAATACCGCAGACTCCCGGCCCCCACAGGTGCCTGGCACCTTTTGCCTTTTGGGCCGGGAGTCGAGGAATTGGAGCGGATAGCCCGGTCCCCGCGCTGTAAGCGCGGGGATGCGCCCATAAGATCCACAGTTTGAAGGCTGTCCGGCTGCTAGTAATCCGGCCCGGAGGAAGGTGGTTCTTCCGCCCATTCCCGGCTTTTCCATTGGTCTTGCTCCTTCCGGCCAAGGTACCGGAACAGGGCGTTCAGGCGGGGATCGAGATCCGCCGCCTCCCCCTGCAGTTCCCCATTGCCCTGTCCTTCCCGGTCCCTTTCCCGGGAAAGGGAGAGCAGGGCAATCTCCAAATTCCGTTTTGCCTCGATCCGGCTGCCGTCAATTTCCAGGGCCTCCCGGAAGGCCGCGGCGGCTCCTTCAAAATCCCCTTCCCAAAACAGGACCAGCCCCCGGTTGTAGTGTATCCGGTAACCAAGTTCGCCATTTTCCCCGGCGGGCAGGGCGCCGTAAGCTTCCAGGGCCGCATCGTAGCGTCCCCGGGCGGCGGATACTTCTTCCAGCGCCATATAGACTGTCCCCAGGCCGTATTCCGCATAGGGAGCTTCCTCCTTCTCCAGGGCCCTGGTATAGACTTCGATTGCCTCATCGTAGCGGCCCTGGGAATAGTAAAAATTGGCTTCCATCACCAGGAGTTTCCCCGATACGGGGGCGCAGGACGGGTACAAGAGGGGAACCAGGGGAATCAGAAAACCCAGGGCCAGAGTCCGGACCCCGGTCCGGGCCTGGGTCCGGGGGACAAAACGGCGCATGGTCATTTTTGAAAAGCCCAGGGCGATCAGGGCAATACACAGGAAGAGCCGCCACCGGGGGCGGTTTTCCCGGCGCCGGGACCCCCCTTCCCTTTCGGAGGCCAGGGATTCAAGGTAGGTCCCCAGCCGGGAACCTGCCAGGGGATCGGCGCCGTCAATGTAGATGCCGCCGGTCAACTCCGCGGCCTCTTCCAGGGCCTCCCGCTGCAGCCGGCTTATGGGAGGGCCATCCCCGGTGTCTGAGGCCAATACGGGCCCCCCCGCCCCGGTGCCAAGGCCCACCGCAACGATGCCGATATCCATATTCCGGGCCCGCCGTGCCGCGGCAGTCAGGGAACCGGAAAGGGACTCCCCGTCACTGAACAGGACGATGATCCGGCGGCTGGGGAAATCGTCCAGGAAGGCGGAAGCTGCGGCGTCAACGAGGGATTCCAAGTTGGTCCCGGCGCCGGTGTAAATCGTTCCGTCCAGGCTCTCCAGCAGGCTGAGGATCACCGGCCGGTCCTCGGTCAGGGGGACGGCCAGGCTGCCCCGGCCCCGGCCCAGGGCACAGGCCAGCCGGAAACCCGGCAGCTCCGCCAGTTCCCCGCCGAGGGCCGCCGCCCGCTCCAGGCGGCTCGATTCCATATCCCGGACTTCCATGCTGTGGGACATGTCCAGCGCCAGCACTACATCCAAACCCCAGCGGTACTCACTCATCTGCCGGAGCCCCCAATGGGGACCGGCCAGGGCGAAGACAAGGGCGCCGCAGAAAACCCAGAACAGGAAGCGGGAAAACCGGTACCTCAGGGCGAAGGGGGCCATAAGGCGTGAATATTGCCGGTCCCGAATCACCCGTACCAGGGCAAAAAGGACCAGGGGAATCAAGGCAAGCAGAACCTGGGGATGGTCCAGCCCGAAGGCCCCATCGGTCCCCGGCGGGCCGGAACCGGGACCAAACCCCGGAAGGGATAAGGCGGGGCTCAAACCAGGGCCCCCAGGAAGAAACGCCGGACAAGGCGGGCCAGGATGACAAGGCAAAAACCCCCGGCAAGCGGAAGAATGTAGAGGGAATGACGCTGGACCAGGGTGCTGGAACGGCTTACCGTAAGCTCTTCCCCGGAAATTCGGGAGAAGGCGGCGGCCAGGGCGTCCGCCGAGGGGGCTGCGATGTAAACTCCCCGGCCGGCCCTGCTGAGGGAGCGGAGGCTCTCCTCGTCAAAGCGGGAATCGAAGGTCCCGGTCCGCCGCATCCGGGTAGCGGGGTCCACATAGTCGATGGGGATCTCCCCCCCGCTGCCCACTCCGATAACCCAGAGGGATATTCCCGCGTCCGCCAGCAGGGCGGCGGCGCTCTCCGGGTTCAGCGCCCCGGCATTGTTTTCCCCATCGGTAATCAGGATGACCACCCGGCGGGGGACGGAGGAATTTTGCAGGTGCCGGAGGGCCACGGCAAGCCCTATGCCCAGGGCGGTCCCGTCCCCCAGTTCCGCCACCCGGAGTCTTTCCAGCCGGTCCACCAGGGGCCGCCGGTCCACCGTGGGGGGGACCAGCAGGGCCGCATCGTAGCCCAGGGCCGCCAGGCCGATGGCATCGGAGGGCCGCCTTTCCGCAAAATCCCGGACCAGGTCCCGGGCCGCGTCAAAACGGCTCCGGCCATCCATGTCGATCCCCGCCATGCTGGGGCTCAGGTCCAGGACAAAGAGGATGTCCGCGCCCCGGCCAAGCCAGACCGTCCGGTTTGTCCTGCGTTCCGGCCCTGCGGCGGCAAGAAAAAGCAGAAACACCCCCAAAAGTTCCAGGGCAAACAGGAGTTTTATGAGTACATCCCACTTGACGGGGGGCTTAAAGGGAACGCCGCCGGGGGCGCCCAGGGGCAGAAACAGGACAAAGCTGTTCCTGGTCCGCCGGGAAACGAGGAGGGCCAGGGCAAGAAAGCCCAGACCGGCGGCAATGAACAGGGGGTATTCAAAACCAATGCTCATGGCTCTCCTGTCCCGCGGTGGGCGGACCGGATGATACGGGGAAAAATCCCCCGGGACCGGAACCCCGAGTCCATGGCCCCCAGGATAAGGTCCAACCGGTCAATGGCTGCGGCGATCTCCCGGGGGCCCGCCGGTTCCCCGCTGTAACGGAGCCGGTCAAGGAGGCGGAAAAAGTTCCCCAGCGCCAGGGGGGAGGCAAGTTCCGCCCAGGCCGGCCGCGGGCCGGGGGATTCCGAAGACTCAGGGGATTCCGAAGACCCGAGGGAATCCGAAGCCCCGGGGGACTCCGGGGACCCGGATACGGGTTCCGGAAACAAGGGGGGAACGGACAAAAACTCCGCCGCGGTCATGGCCCGGCAGTTCCGGACTCCGGCCCCCTTCTCATCCCGGTCGAAGAAATACCCCAAAAAGGTCCGAAATTCCACGGAAAGTTCCCGCAGCAGCTCCCGGCAGGCGCCGGGGGCTATTCCTTCCCGTAAGCGCCTTCCGGTACGGCCCATAAGCCGCACCAA
>JAISFT010000081.1 GCA_031263435.1 Treponema sp.
TAATGCCCAGTTCAAGGACCATAAGAACCGCGGCCGCGGGGATGGCCAGGGCAAGGCTGTAAAGCCATACATTCATGGCGGGAAAATCTACCAGAGCGGTAAGGATGTGTTCCAGCAGGAAGACCTGGAGTATGTAAATTTCCATGGTGTATGTCCCGGTACGGCTCAGGGCAAGCAGTGCCCTGTGGGGCCGGTAGAACTTTTGGCACAGGGTAAAAAAGAAAAGGGAAGCGGCAATGCCGATCAGCATACGGCGGAGGTACAGTGTTATCTGCGGGACCGGCATGGACCAGGTTGCCGCGGCAAACATATCGGGGGCAAAATCGTAGAAATACGCGTCCCAGAAAAAAAGACACACAACAAAGATCGCCAGGGATGCACAGAGGATCGCCGTAAGGTGTTTGGTAAGCCATTCGTGTTTTTCCTTTAGCAGAATACCAAAGAGGAACACGGGGAAGTACACCCGCTGCCACCGGAAAAAGAAGTGGGGCGCCACGAGTACAAGGCATATCAGCACCGGCGCCGCAAGCCAGCCTTTTTTGAAGATCTTGTACCCAAGCCAGGCGAGGAGGCAGCTCAGAAACATTTCCCTGAGGAACCAATACCACCCCGCGTTGTAAAAAACATCCCCCAGGAGCCGCGGCAGATTGCCGCCCCGCAAAAGATTGCCGCCGCGGTTATCCCAAATGTAGATAAAGATACACCACACAAACCAGGGGAGCAAAAGCTGGAGTCCCTTTTTTTTAAGAAATTCCGCCAGGTTCAACCGGAGCGATGATTTGAAAAAAAAGCCGCTCACCATAAAAAACAGGGGCATGTGGAAGGAATAGATAAAGGCGAATACCGGATTCTGGGTACAGTGAAACCAGTCAAGACCGTTGTCGAACTGCTGAATCACATGCCCCCACAGTACACAAAAAATAGTAAAGGCTTTAAGGAGATCGATATACTCAAGCCGGGAAGCGGGAAGGGTTTGCCGGTTCATACATACCTCCAGACAGTGTCAGCGGCCCCCCGAAGGGGGCCGGGGGCTTAAGAACCCGCGTGCAGTTCCTCGTCAAAACAGACCGCCACCTTACCGCAGTTGCCGGATGCCATAAGACTGTAGGCTTCAGCGGCTTTTTCCAGGGGGAAGCGGTGGGTTATCAGGGCTGCGGGGTGCAGATTCCAGCGGACCAGCCGCTCCACCAAGTCTTCCATACGCCAGATGCTGGTTACCCAGGAACCGTAGATGGTCTTTTGGGGATGAATCATATCCGGGCTGGGGTTGATGGAGATGGTTCCCCCCTCCCCTACCAGGGCGATCTTCCCCCACTGCCGGGTGGCGCGGACGGCCAGGGCACGGCCGGAATCATTGGCGCTGCAATCCACCGCCTTCTCGACGCCCTTGCCGCCGGTGGCCGCCAGGATATGGTCGAGGGCGGCGGGGCCGGGACTGACGATATCCTGGGCCAGGCCCAGTTTCTTTGCCAGATCGATGCGTTCCTGTTTGATCTCTACCCCGATAAGTTTTTGCGCCCCCATAGCCTTGGCAAGCATCAGGGCCGCCAGACCCACAGGCCCAAGCCCCACTACCAGCACCGCATCGTCCCCGCTGACACCGATTTTTTCCAGGGCTTCGTAGACGGTGCCGAAACCGCAGGCCACCTGCGCCCCGTCCGCGTAGGACAGTTCATCGGGCAGGGCCACAAGGTCCTTTTCATCCGCCAGGACATAGCCGGCCATGCCGCCGTCCCGCTGCCAGCCGTAGGCCGCCCGGTGGGGGCTGGAACAACTGATCATATAACCCATGCGGCAGTCGTGGCAGACACCGCAGCCGGAAATATGATAAATGATAACCCGGTCCCCCGCTTTGAAACGCTTGCAGCCGGGCCCGGATTTTTCGATCTGCCCGCAGGGCTCGTGCCCGGCGATTACCCCCTGGTAAGCCTCCGCGCCCTTACCCTGGTGTTCATGGTAGATGGCCCGGATATCGCTTCCGCAGATGGTCGAAGCCTTGGTTCTTACCAGGACTTGTCCGTAACCCGGCTCGGGAACCGGGTAGTCCCTGAATTCCACAGTACTGTTACCGGGAAGTACCACTCCCTTCATTGTTGCCGCCATAGTAACCTCCATACCATCGTTATTTTCCAATCCGCTTGAGGATTTCAATGTAGGCTTCCTTTACATTTCCCAGATCCCGGCGGAACCGGTCCTTGTCGAGTTTCTCATTGGTCGCCGCATCCCAGAAACGGCAGGTATCCGGGGAAATTTCATCGGCCAGTACCAGAATCCCCCGGTCCCTTGTCCGGCCGAATTCAAGCTTAAAGTCAATAAGCCTGATCCCCCGGTCAAGGAAAAAACGGGAAAGCACCTGGTTTACCTGAAACGCAATTTTCCTGATCTCCTCAATTTCCTTAAAGTCCGAAAGCCCGATGGCCGCCGCGTGATACTCGTTGATCAGCGGATCCCCCAGGGCATCGTTTTTATAGGATAACTCAAAGACCGTGGTCTTCAGGGGAGACCCCTCCGCCAGGCCCAGACGTTTTGCCATGGAGCCGGCGGCCGCATTGCGGATAATAACTTCCAGGGGAATTATGTTGACCCTTTTGCAGAGCATGTCCCGGTCGCTAAGGCGGGCCGCATAATGGGTAGGAATCCCGAATTTTTCCAGAAGCTCAAAAAGCCCGGAGGCAATAGCGTTGTTAAGCCGCCCCTTGTCTTCGATACTGCCCTTCTTCTCCCCGTTAAGGGCGGTGGCGTCATCCTTATAGTGGATGATCACCAGATTATCGTCATTGGTGGCGTAGACCTTCTTTGCCTTGCCCTCGTAAAGCTGTCTGCCCTGTTCAATGTCCGCCTTATCGGCCTTATCGGCCTTATCCGCCTTACTAGCCGGGACACTCATAATTCCACTCCCTGGTCCGCACGGACAGCGTCTTCCTTTGTTTTTCTGCGGAATTCCACCAGTTTCCGTTTAAGCTCCGGGTATTTAAGGGAAAGAATTTCGCAGGCCAGGTAGGCGGCGTTTGCCGCATTGTCCAGACCCACAACGGCCACCGGGATGGGCCGGGGCATCTGCACCGTAGAGAGCAGGGCATCAAGCCCGCCCAGGCTGC
>JAISFT010000089.1 GCA_031263435.1 Treponema sp.
ATGAAGATCCCCTTTGGCATTGCCCAGATCGGCAAGGCCTTCCGCAACGAAATTGTTACCAAGAATTTTATTTTCCGTACCTGCGAATTCGAACAGATGGAGATGCAGTACTTTGTTAAACCCGGCAGCGATGTGGAATGGTTTAACGAGTGGCGCGGGCGGCGCTGGGCCTACTACGAAAAGCTGGGGGTCAGGATGGACAGGCTCCGCTGGCACCAGCACGGCCCGGACGAGCTGGCCCACTACGCCAAGGACGCCTACGATATCGAATACCTCTTTCCCATGGGCTGGCGGGAACTGGAGGGGGTCCACAACCGTTCCAACTACGATCTTACCCGGCATACCGAGTACTCCGGCAAGGACCTGCAGTACATCGACCAGGACAACAACAACGAGCGGTACATCCCCTTTATCATCGAGACCTCCGCGGGGCTCACCCGGACCCTTTTGATGATCCTCTGCGACGCCTACGATGAGGAAAAGGTGGGCTCCGGGAAAAATCCGGACGGTTCCGAGGGAAGCGCCACCGGCTCCGGCGGCGGGGCCGGAGGGTCCGCGGAGGACTGGCGCACGGTACTCCGCTTCCACCCCGCCATTGCCCCTGTTACCGCGGCGGTTCTTCCGCTGATGAAGAAGGACGGCCTGGCCGAACTTGCCCAGGACATTCGCGCCGAACTTAAAGAAGACTTTGCCACGGACTACGATCAGGCCGGAGCCATCGGCCGCCGCTACCGCCGGCAGGACGAGGCGGGCACCCCCTTCTGCATCACCGTCGACTACCAGTCAAAGGACGATGGCACCGTAACTCTGCGTTTCCGGGATTCCATGGAACAGGTAAGGGTGCCCCGGGCGGAACTGGCGCAGCGGCTGCGGCAGGAGATCAAGGACTACAAGCGGATTAAATAAATTCTTTGCGGATCACCACCAAATTAAATAAACGGATCAAATAAGCGGCGATCCGGGCCCCACACGGGGTCCGGGGTCCGATCAGCTCAATCGTCAATAGCGCCGTACACGGTCTGGGCAAAGCGCTTGGGCAGGTTCTCGTTATTTCCGGGGGAACGCTGGATAAGGAAAACCGCCACCAGGTCCTCCACCGGGTCCACACAGTACCAGGTTCCCAGCATGCCATCCCAGGCCCATTCGCCGGGGGAACCGTTAAGCCCTGCCGCGATGGTATCCGTCATGGTACGAACCCCCAGGCCGTAGCCATAACCAGCCTGGGAAGGAAAACCAAACTGCTTTAACTGCTGGGCCGGGACAATGTGGTTCCGCCTGATAAGTTCTATGGTCTTCCGGGACAGGACCCGCTCCTCCCCCAGTTTGCCGTTGCCCAGCAGCATAAGACCGTAGCGCCCCACATCCCGCAGGGTAGAACAGAGACCGCCGCCGCCGGACTCAAAGGCTGGGGGGCTCAGGGCCACCGGCCCCAGATCCGTTTTTTCCTTAAGGCCCCCTTCGGTCCACTCATAGGCCTTGGCAAGCCGCGAACGCTTCTCCTGGGGCACAAAAAACGCCGTATCATCAAGGGCCAGGGGGCCCAGCACCACCTCTTTCATGTAGGTCCCCAGGTTCTTTCCCGACAACACTTCGATAAGGGCGCCCAGAATATCATGGGAAAAACCGTACATCCAGTACTCGCCGGGGTGGAAACAGAGGGGAATACCCGCCATAATCTCCGCCCCCTTCGCGGTCGTCAATTCCCCCTTGAGCCGGGCATGCTCCTCCGCGGCAGCCCTGGAGGAGTAACTCCCCGGACCGGGATACGGAATACCGGAGGTCATGGTAAAAAGATGCTCAAAAGTAATGGGCCCCCTAGCGTTTACTATCTGCAACTGGCCCCGCTCGTCGTGGACGGCAACCTTGGGCTCCTTAAAGGCAGGAATAAATTCTTCAATCGGGTCGTGCAGCTTAAAAAGCCCCTTCTCGTACAGAGTCATGGCAGTTACAACAGTAAAAGTCTTGCTCATGGAGTAGATACGGTGAATCGTATCGTTAGTCATGGGAAGCTTTTGTTCCCGATCCCGGAATCCAAAACTCTTGCAGTAAGCCTCCTCCCCATGCCGGAAAATCAGGGCCCCCACACCGGCAACCTCCCCTCGATCAACAATACGCTGCAGGTAATCGTCAACATTCCCCAGCCTTTTGCCGCTGAATCCGCCCCTTGAGTTTTCCATGGTCCCTCCGTGATTCTCCGCCGCCCTCAGCCTAGCACCGATATTTCAGAAGGTCAACAAAATGCTCCGGTTTTGGAAGGGGGGGCCCGCTACCACGGACAATCCGCCCGTAGCCGGGTCAAAAACGCTTGGGCGTTTTTGCCCTCACATCCGATCTGGCCCCCCCTTGGCTCCATAAAAACCCTGCTTGTTCCCCGTCATGGAGTTTTGTAGTAAAACGCTTCAGCGTTTTACTACAAAACTCCGCAAACTAAAAACCCACAGGGTTTTTAGTTCCGCCAACCCCCCAAATTTGGTGCCTGGCACCTTTCAGTAATTCTCAGTTTACCCGGCAAAAGCGAAAGGACGCCATGGACTATAGGCTAAACATGACCCACAGAACAGCGTGTCGGCAGGGCCGGCAAGGAGGCCGGATTGCGCCCGAAGGGCGGCGGCAGGATGCCGCTGTTTCCATTGCTATCCGCCTTCGGCGGATAGATGGATTTTGCCTGTGGCAAAATCCAAGGCCAAAAACCGGCAGGGAAGCCGGTTTTTGGCCCGCGCAAGGGATAGAAGCGGAAATACCGCAGACCCCCCAAAAAGGTGTCGCCAGAATGGCGCAGGCACCTTTTTGGGGGGTCGAGGAATTGTAGCGGATAGCCCGGTCCGGCTGCGGGAGCAGCCGGATGCGCCCAAAATAGCAGGAAAACTGAGACTCCTCCAAAAAGGTTTCCCCATGTTATGATGGCGGCGGAGAGGGCTATGCTGATTAACTTTGACGAAACCACCGGGCAGTTCCATTTGAGGAACGATAATTTCAGTTACCTTATGCGGATTTTGGAAAACGGCTGCATGGGGCAGGTTTACCTGGGAGCCCGGCTGCGGGAGGCTGCTTATCCGCTGCTGGATGTTCCGTTTGGGGGCTTTTCCAACAACATCCAGGCGGCTGCCCGGTTTGAGTATCCGGGCGGTAATAACGGGGATTTCAGGCAGAGCGCCTTTGGTCTGCGCTTTAAGAATTCCGGCGCGGGGCTTGCGGAGCCTTGTTACAGGGGCCACTGTATCTACGGGGGGAAGCAGGCTATTCCCGGTCTCCCCGCCACCTACTGCGAGGATGGGGCGGAGGCGGAAACTCTGGAACTGGAGCTTGAAGACGGGCCTTCGGGTCTGCAGTTTCGGCTTTACTACACTATTTTCCGGGACTACAACTGTCTTGCCCGGCATGTACGGTTTATCAATGGCGGAACGGATGTGGTTTTTCTTGAAAATGCTATGAGCCTTTCCGTGGATCTTCCCGATTCCCGGTGGAACCTTATCACCCTTACCGGCGCCTGGGCCCGGGAATTTGAGCTGACCGATGCTCCCCTGCGGGTGGGCTTTCAGGGTATTGCCTCCCGCCGGGGGGTGTCGGGGGCCCAGACGAATCCGGCCCTTATACTCCGCCGGCCTATGACGGGAGAACACGAGGGGGAGGCTCTGGGTCTGAGTCTTGTGTACTCGGGGAATTTTAAGGCCGATGTTGAGGTTGACCAGTTGGACATTGCCCGGCTGCGGGCGGGGATAAACGACGATACCTTCTGCTGGGAGTTAAAGCCGGGGGATTCCTTTGACACCCCGGAGGCGGTGCTGGCCTGGTCCCGGCAGGGGCTCAACGGTCTTTCCCGGCAGTACCACGAACTCTACCGCCGCCGCCTTGCCCGGGGTTTCTGGCGGGACCGGGAGCGGCCGGTGCTGCTTAACAACTGGGAGGGCACCTACTTCAACTTTACCGAGGCGAAGATCCTGGAAATGGCGGAGAAGGCCCGGGACCTGGGGGCAGAACTCTTTGTTCTGGATGACGGCTGGTTTGGCCGGCGGGATGATGATCACTCAAGTCTGGGGGACTGGTATCCCCATCCGGTCAAACTCCCCCAGGGGGTCAAAGCTCTGGCGGAAAAGGTCTGCGCCCTGGGGATCAAATTCGGGCTCTGGATAGAACCCGAAATGACAAACCCCGACAGTGATCTCTACCGGGCCCACCCGGACTGGGCTGTTCACATACCGGGACGGTTCAGGACTGAACAGCGTAACCAGTATGTTCTTGATATGGGACGGCCGGAGATTGTGGACCACCTGTTCGGCGTGCTTTCCGGTATCATCGGCGGGGCCCCTATTTCCTATATCAAGTGGGATATGAACCGCTACATCACCGAACCGTTCGGTCTTGGTCTGCCGCCAGAACGGCAGGGGGAATTTTTCCACCGCTATGTGCTGGGGCTCTACGATCTGTATGACCGGCTTACCGGGGCTTTTCCGGACATTCTTTTTGAATCCTGTTCCAGCGGCGGCGCCCGCTTCGATCCGGGAATTCTGGGCTACGCGCCCCAGGGCTGGCTGAGCGATGACACCGATGGCCTGGAACGGCTTGCCATCCAGGAGGGGGCAAGTCTGGTGTACCCCCTGAGTTCCCTGGGCGCCCATGTTTCTGCGGCCCCAAACCACCAGACCGGGAGGGTTTCTCCCCTTTCGTTCCGGGGGATGACCGCCTTCTTCGGCTGCCTGGGTTACGAATTTGATCCCACACAATTCAACAGCGAAGAAGAGGGGGCCGTTAAGCGGCAGATTGAATTTTACAAGGCCCACCGGCGCTGTTTTCAGCAGGGCCGGTTCTACCGTCTTTTAAGTCCCCTGCCGGGCCGGGCCGATATTGACGGCCCCTACCCGCAAAAGGCCCGCTATGCCGCATGGATGACGGTCCTTGGGGGCGAGGCAATCGTTGGGGTCTACAAACTCCTTGTTAATCCGAACCGGCGGCCCTTCCGGCTTAAGCTGGCGGGGCTGGATCCTGCGGCGCGGTACCGTGTCGATGTCTGGGACGGGGGCGATTTTGAGGAGGAGGACCGGCGTTTTAACCGCGGCACCCGCGGCGGGGACGAACTTATGCAGGCGGGACTTCTTCTGGAATCCAATGTTGCCCTACGCCACGGGGATTTCTTCTCCGAACTCTTTGTCCTGGAACGAATCGAGGGATAGGAGCATGGCATTGGCGCTTACGTTCATACAAAAGGTCTGTAGATCCTCCCCGGTGTCATGTACGGGTGGGCCGGGGCAGAGCCCCCCGGGAAAACGCTTGTAGAGTCTGCCTCCGCTATCTACGATACGCTCCGGCAGGGAATTCCAAATGCTTTCCCGGGGGGCTATGCCCCGCCACCGCCCTACCTAACTCTGGAAAGGATCGACAGACCTTTGTACAAAAGTAAACGCCGATGCACTGTGCAACCGCTCTGGACAAGCTTTGGACCAATATGCTACAGTACTTTGTCGACATCATGGCGCCGTAGCCAAGTGGTAAGGCGGCGGTCTGCAAAACCGCTATACATCAGTTCAACTCTGATCGGCGCCTCTACAGGAATGATTTACTTACGTCATGGTATAGGCGACCGCTAACGGCGGCGCCTGGATAGATGCTTGTGTTATCACCATGATCCAGCCTGCCGCTAACGGCGGCGCCACAAGCAGAGTAATGACCATTATCGTGTTGAATATTCGTCTGCTTGACATTTCCGTGATGGTGTATTACACTCAGTATTATAGGAGGAGCCGCCATGACCACCATCCGCTTGTCTTACGACATGGAAGAAAAACTCGAAGCAGCCTCCAGGGCCCAAAACAAACCCAAATCCGACTTCGTCCGGGAAGCCCTGGTCCAGTACTTCGCCCAGGAAGAAACAGAAAAGAGCGCCTGGGAAGTGGGGGAACCCTATTTCGGCAAATACGGCAGCGGGGACGGGAATCTTTCCGTAGATTACAAGAACCGGCTCAAGGACAAGATCCGTGCTAAACGCCATCCTGGTTGATTCCGGCCCCCTTATCGCCCTGTTTGACCGGAGCGACAACTACCACGACAGGATCAAAACTTTTCTCCGGGACTTTTTCCCCTGCCGCCTGGTAAGTACCTTGGCGGTTTTGACCGAAGTGTCCCACATGCTGGATTTTAGCATAGACGCCCAGCTCGATTTTCTTGAATGGGTGATGCGGGGGGGCCTCTGCCTGGAGGCTGTTGAACAGGACGATATGGCAAAACTCACCGGCCTGATCAGAAAATACCGGGATCTTCCCTGCGATCTTGCGGATGCCACGCTGGTACTTGTGGCGGAAAAAACCGGCATCCACTCGATCATCAGCATCGATTCCGACTTTGACATTTACCGGCTGCCGGGAAAGATGCTTATCAAAAACATCTTCCGCGGATAAGCCTATTCTACGGCGGGGGTGATGAGCTGTCCCTGGTAGAGTTCCTTGGGGTACACGGTAAGACCCAGCCGCTTTTCCAACTGGGCAAGACGCCGCATTTCCACCTCATCCCCGATGCTGACCATGATTCCCCGTTTCCCCGCCCGGCCGGTGCGGCCCGCCCGGTGGGTGTAGGCTTCGGCATCCTGGGGCACATCCAGGGCGATCACATGGCTGATCCCCGGAATATCCAGCCCCCGGGCAGCCAGGTCGCTGGAAACCAGTACCGCAATCTTCCCCAGGCGGAAACCGCCAATCGTGTCCCGGCGCCGGTTTTTTTCCATGCCGCCGTAGAGGGCGGCGGCGGAAAGGTGGTGCAGCCGGGAGGCAATTTTTTCCGCATCCCAGGAGCGGCCGGAAAAGACCAGGGCCTTTTTTGGTTTTACGGCCGCCAAAAAGGAACGGAGGGTCTCTATTTTCCGGCGGCCCTCACTCCAAATAGCCCAGTGCTGTATCCGGTCCCGCAGAATTTCCTGCTCGGCGGTCTCAATAATCATCAAATCTTCCCCCATAAAGGGGAGCAGGGGTTCCCGGCTTTTTGCGGTCATGGTGGCGGAACAGGCGGCGCAGACAAGGTCCGTAGCGCAGCCCCCGCCTTTCCGGGCCCCGGTAATAAGCTTTAAGAGTTCCAGGGTTTCCCCCCGCAGATCCTCGGCCACAAGCCGGTCCCCCTCATCAAAAACCAGGGAACGGAGGGCGCCGAACCTGAGCTTTCCCATTCCGGCCAGGAGCAGGATTCTGCCGGGGTTCCCCACCACCACGGCGGGGCGGTCTTTTTTCAGAGCCTCAATTTGACGTCTCAGGCTCCCGGCCCCGGTAAAAAGACCGGCAGAGGGAACCGGGGCATCCGGTAAACCGGGTAAATCCGATCTGCCCGGCTCAAGGCCCTGGAGAAGGAATTCCGCCTCCGCCTTGATCTGGGAACAGAGCTCGTAGGTAGGGGCCAGGATCAGGACCGCAGGTCCCATGTTCCTGCCTGCCCTGGGCTCCGTCTTGGGCGCCGCCAAAGATGCCGCTTCGGAGGCCGCCCCAAACGCCGGGGCGCCGCCAAAGAAAAGCCGCTGGAACAGGGGGATAAGGTAGGCAAAGGTCTTGCCTGTCCCGGTGGCGGAGCAAAAGGCCGTGGACCGGCCTTCCAAAAGTTCCGGTATAACCCGGGCCTGGATATCCGTGGGGGTCCGGATTCCCCGGTCCTCAAGGCGGCTTATAAACCGGGGCTCTACCCCAAGCCCGGCAAAGGTCCCGGCGCTCACCGGGTCCGGGAGAACTGCTTCCGGCCTTTGAAGAGATTCTTTATCCTGAGTTTCCATCGGTTTTCCCGTTCCTGTTTGTTGAGGTAGATCCCCAATTCCTGAATTAAATCGGAATAATCATT
>JAISFT010000195.1 GCA_031263435.1 Treponema sp.
GCCCGGCGCTCTTAAAGGCCACCTTCCCCACTTCGAAGATCCGGTGGGGATAGGCCGCATGGCCGGAGACCGATTCGCTTGCAAGCAGGGAGGCCAGCACCGTATCCCTGACATACTCGTAGTTCTCCGACATGGGATTGGCAATCCGCAGAATCCGGCCCGCATCCCCCCGCATGTTCTCCACCAGGTCCCGGCGGGAACCCAGGTAGTTGTAGATCATCTCCTGGTAGCCCATGCCGATCATCACTTCCTTAACCCGGCGGCTAAAGAAGGTAACGGGGCTCAGCCGGCCCACCGTAAAGTCCCCGGGACGCTGGGGCTTAAAGCTGCCCAGACCCCGGCCGATCATCACATCCTCCATTACATCCGCGGCGTGGAGGAAGTCATTCCGGTATTCCGGGGGCCATGCCAGGACCCCGTCCTCCGGCGAAGCGCCCGCCGGGGCCCCCCGTTCAAGGTCCCGGACCGCCTCCGCCCGCAGCCCCATACGTTCCAGGGCCGCCGTACATTCGGCAGCGCCAAGCCCTTCCCCCAGGAATCTTTCCACCCGGGAAAGGGAGCAGAACACCGGCTTCTGAAAGTAATAGGGGCACACCAGATTCCGGCCAAAGGGGGTGTCGTAGGCGTATTCGACCTCCACCGGCTCAATAGTATAGCCCTGATCCGCCAGATCGCAGGCCATGATAGAGGCGGAAAGGGTTACCGAAGGCAGATCCGTGCCCGTAAGCTCGACAAACAGGTCCGTATCCCCCACCTGAACCGCTCCCAGGTCCGCGGAATTGATGATCGGCGGGTAGGAAAGGACTGCGCCCCCGGCGTCCACCAGCAGGGGGTGAACCGGTTCATGCTCCTGGATAAAACTGTACTCCCTGCCCTTGGGGTGCTGCCGCAGAATCTCCCGCAGACTCAGGGGCGTATCCCACTGGAGGGGCACAAAGGACACCCCATCCGGGTCCACCCCCCGGTAGCTGATAGGCCACTTGATAATGGATATCCGGTAGAGGCCCATGGAGACCGTCCGCCGCTTGCGGCCGTAGTTCCAGGCCAGCTTTTCCTGAGTCTGGATCATGTCCCGCAGGGAGGCGTCGGTAACAGCCTTGCCGCCGGCGATAAAGCCCGCCAGGTAGGGCCGCACCTTCCTGACCCCCTCCTCCACCAGAACCTTGTGGGCCGCCTTGCGGAGCTTCCCCGGCATAGAAAAGAAGGGGTACTCCGGCCTGCGGCCCCCGTGGTAGACCCGGAGCTGCCGTGCACAGCCCGCAGTAGTCCACAGATCCGGCCGGTTCGTATCGTTCAGTTCGATCTTTAAAACCCGTTCCCCGGGGGGAAGATCCTTGTCGGAATCCTCATCCAGCTCCGCCTTGGCGCAGCTCAGGGCCTCCTCAAAGGCCCCCCGGTCAGCCTGCCAGACTTCACGGTACCGCCGGGAATCCCCCGCATCCGGCCGATCACCGGCCGCCAGGGAATAAAAAACTTCCTCATTTACTTCGATCTTGGGCATCTTGTTGCTCCGGGGATGGGTTTGCGCGGCAAGACGCGCTTCAACACTCCGATATTAGGGTAAACCGCCCTGTTCCCTCAAGGGCCCCGGCAGCCTCAATACCCATCGGACATCGCACGGTTTTGGTCCCGCTGACAGAGCTCCTGGTAGACAAAACTGCGGTTCTTAAGCTTTTCCTTAACAGGCTGGGAAAAAGGCATAAAGCGCCAGAAGACGCCCCGGACCTCTTTGTCCAGTTTCTGGGTCCCTTCACTTTCCTTGACCATCCACTGGATATAATCCTGGACAAAGAAATCTTTGATATTCCCCTTATACTTCATCTTTTGAAACCACTGGTAGTAGTTGCCGGTAAGC
Source organism: Treponema sp. (assembly GCA_031263435.1). The sequence continues at coordinate 1,856 of JAISFT010000195.1, forward strand.
CCCTCTTCCATCCAGTAATAGGATGCCTTTTCCTTGGCTACCTGCCAGCGCAGGTCCCCTATGGCACTGAGGATGGCAATGTAGAGGTTCTTGGGGTACATGGGAATGGCGATGCGGCCCCGGCTGGTGGCCCGGTTATGCCGGGAGAAGGGCTCCCAGCAGAATCCGGTGTCCCCGTAGGTGGGGAGCAGGATTACATAGGGCACTATCCGGTTGTTTTTGTTTTTATAGACCCGGTAGAAACACTCGGGGTCGATGCTTTCAATGGCGGCCATGATGGAGACGACATTTTCCCGGAAGCCGGTGCCATTGGGGCCGCAGTGGAAGTACTCGCTGGTAAGGACCGGAAAATGATTACCCTGACGGCCCACCGTCATCTTTACCATCTGCCGGACCGTCTCAATCTCAGTAGCCACCGCGCCGCTGTCCACCGCGGCCGCGCCTCCTTCCCCCGCTATTTTCTCCTGAATGGCCCGTACATCCTCCTCCGCCTGCTGGTAATCCCGGAGAAAGGATTCCAGATCCCGGTCCGTCTTGAGCAGCCCCTTAAGAATCTCCTGCAGATCGGCAAAGGCCTTTTTTTGGGTTTCGCTGTAGAGGGCGTTGATGCCAAGCCTTTCATTCAGGGACTGGTGTTCCACAATAAGCCCCACCCGATCCTGCAGGTGCCGCTCCAGGTTCCGCCGTTCAGCTTCCTTTGCCTTGAGGAGCCCCGCGTTCCCCTCCAGTTTGCCCTGGGCCTTTTCCAGAAGCTGCTGGAACCGGGTAACGGTGTTGTGGGATACCTGCACCTCGTCGGTGGTGGAAGGCTGAATCTGGCCGGTTCCTATGTTCTTAAACCACTCGTCCAGGTAGTAGACCGGCTGTCCCAGTTCATCCTCCACAATCAATTTCGAAAAAAATTCACGGGTCTCCGGGTTCAGAAAAACGGGGTGGAGAATCCCAAAACGGAGCAGAAAACGTTTGGCCGCGGGGATCTTCCCCCCGGATTTCCTGGCCACGTTGGACAGAAAGTCCCAAAAAGCGGTAATAAACTGCTGGCGGTACACACTGCGATCCTTGGGGTCCTTGCAGTTCAGGTACTTTTGCATAAGACCATGAACCCGGTTAGCGCTGTCCCCTTCCCCGGACAGGGCTATTTTGTAGTAATTGGGGTCCGCAAAAAAAGTATGGGGGGGGTCCTCAAATTTTTTGGCAACCTCGGGGAATTTGCCCCCCAGATCCGGCGACTCATCCGGGGTGGAGGCAATACTCTCTACCGTTTCCCCGTCTCCGCCGTCCAGGCCGAAGATGTTGGAAAAATCCGGCGGCGGGGCCGCCATATCGCCCCTGGACCCGGCGGTTTCCAGCAGAGCTGCCAACTCCGAATCTACCCCGTCCTGAAACACAGTACCCGTCATTCTGCTTACCTTTCCTCTTTTTATCCGGGACCATCCCCGGCGATTCGGCCGATAATGATTTAGGAGCCGGCGCCCCATTCAAAACCCGGCTGGTTTTGAAAAGGCAACCTTGTGCTAAATTTTAGAATCTTTGCCGGACAGTGTCAACGCGCAGGATAAACCTATAGGATTGTTTTGTTTTTTGGGCGCATCCGGCCTGTGGCCGGACCGGGCTTTCCGCTTCAATTCCTCGACCCCCGGCCAAACCTAACCTATCTTCCTGCCCTTTGAAAGCAGATCCCCGCCATAAGGACTGACCCACCCATGTGTGTACTGCGGGACCGGGGCATAGCCCGGAAAAATATTTGGAATTCTCTGCCGCAGCGTATCGAAGATACGGCGTATCGTAGATAGCGGAGGCAGACTCTACAAGCATTTTCCCGGGCTATGCCCCGGTCCCGCAGTACACATATAGGATAGGTCAGGTTTGGGGCCGGGGGTCTGCGGTATTTCCGCTTCACTCCCTTGCGCGGGCCAAATGGCGGAGCCATTTGGCTTTGGGAGTTTGGGGCAAAGCCCCAAACTCCGGAAACCAAAACGCGCAGCGTTTTGGTTCGGCATCCTGCCGCCGGACTCCGCTGCGCATACGGCTACAGGCCGCCTCCCTTTATTGGGTACTGTAGCTTTTATTGTGCGCCGGGCGTGTGTTACACCGGCTGACAGAACAGCCCCTGACGGGCTGCTTTACTGCGCCCCATGCCGGCCATCCACCGCAGGCGGATAGAAGATCTCCACCTCACATAAGCGTCCTCTCGATACTCCGCATATCTCCTGCCTACAGACCTTTGTACAAAAGTAACCGCCGATGCCCTGACCAGTGCCTTGACCGGATATGGAAAGGAGAGTATGACATACAGGGCGAGGACTGAATGGCGCCGGAAGAACCGGCATCTCCCCCGGAGGATAAATATTATGGAAAAGCCGTTTCTCATAGGTATTGCCGGCGGGACTGCCAGCGGGAAAAGTACATTTTGCGAAAAACTGGAAAAAGAGTTAAACAAATTAAAACTAAAAGTATTTCACATGGATGAGTACTTCAAACCGGAATCCCAAAGACCATACACAAAAGCATTTGTTACAAAGGGAAAATATATTGACGATAATCACCCCTTAACCATGGATTTGAAAAAACTAACAACAGACGTAAAAGAATCATTAAAAAAAGAATATAATGTAATAATAATTGAAGGATTGTTAACATTATGGGATGATGACATGTATGAAATGCTCGATCTGAAAATATATGTCGATTGCAGATCGGATGAAAGGATCGTAAGGAGAATAAAAAGAAATACACAATGGGGCCAGACCTTTGAACAAATTACAAATGTATATTTGGATATGGTCAGGTTCAGGCATGATGAGTATGTTGAACCGTCAAAATGGCGGGCAGATATAATAATAAACGGTTCAAAGTTTTCCGAAAAGGCCTTGACGATGATAGCTGGATATATAAATAATTTATCGGGTGGTTCGCCGTAACGCCGGGAGGCTCACAGGCTTGACTCTTCTTTCGAAATATATCATATTAAAGGGATGAAGCTTTCTTTACGCCCCCTGGAACGCAAAGATTTATCTTTTATTCATGCCCTGGACAATGAGCGCCACACAATGGCCTTTTGGTTTGAAGAACCCTATGAATCTCTTGACGAATTAACCAATTTGTACGACAAGCACATACATGATGACGATGAAAGGCG
>JAISFT010000042.1 GCA_031263435.1 Treponema sp.
GGTAGAATACTATTCAAGACTATGAAATTGCCCATGAATTTTAACGCTCCTTTTGTATGTGATTTTATCAAAAGATTTTTGGGTATGTCAACGGCACGCGGCACGCAATTTAACATTACGAGAAAAATATCAGCGGATTCTGCGGGAGAAAGCGCCGTTTTGCAACCGCGCAAGGGATTGGAGGGGTGCGTGTCCACCGTAGGTGGACTTAGCAGCCCCGATGCGAAGCGTCGGGGCCGGAGCGTTTGCGGAGCCCCGAAAAGCCCGGTTTCCGGCGCGAAGCACCGGAAATGCGCCCAATATTTCTTAAAAAAAATTCGTAATGTTACATTCCTGGTATGTCAATCTTTTGTGACCTGCCTGATGATATTCGGGATAGTAGTATCCTGACGGCAAAGAAAATGTGGCTATGTCTCCCCGGTGAAAAGGTTCATCTTTATGAGCGAAATACAACAAGCTGCCAGAGCAGCCGGTCCCGGTGCCCATCGTCATAGGGTGCTGTCGTTCATGTTGACCGGCGTGGGGCGGGTATTTATAGTGTGTCTATGGCGGAGATGGATACTCTGGAAAGGCTGGTAACCGGTCTTTCCCAGGACGAGCGTCAGAAGATGTTCGAAAAGCTGCAGTCCCTGGCGAGCTTTTCCGCGGAGAGTCTGTACCCGGCTCCGCCGGAGGAGGACGCGAAACAGGTCCTGCCGGTTGAAAAGCAATACGCTGCGCTGCCATGGTACTACCGCCTTTTTTATTTTATCTTGAGTATTTTCAAAAACAGGGCGCCTGCTCAGATCTTTCTGGATGCCCGGGTCGGCAGGCTGGGGCGCCGCATTGATGTCGAATATCCGGGTTTCTACGACTACCGGCAGGGGCTCCTGCTGGCGGACTTCAGCCGGCTCCTTGCTACCCTTAAGGGGGATGCCCGCTTTTTCTTTGACGCCCTGGATATTTCCGTAAACCGTAACCGGGGGGGAGTTTACTCGTTTCTTGGTTCCCTGGAGATGCCGGAGATTCACCGTGCTTTGGAGACGGAGCTGGAACCTCAAAACGTGCGGGAGAAGAATCCTGTGCTTCCCGATACCGAACTGCGCCAAGCGGCTCTGCGGGTTATGGAGGATATATTTGCCCGGATAACCGAGGTCCAGCGGGTTGCCATGTACCGGAATGCCCGGTCTTTGTACTGTCTTAAGGAGCTGGCTTCCTATCTTTATGACCGGGTTCTTATTGTCTTTAGCCCCCAGGAGGGAGCCCCGGTCTGTCCTGTTAAGGTGGTCAGGGAACTGCTGGAATCCCTGAACAATATCCTCTTTTCCCTTAAGGAGCCCCCTTCCCTGGCGCTGCTGGAATCTCTATTTATCTTTATCCTGCAGGCCCGGGCCGTAGAGCCGGGTTTTGACGCCGACAGGGAGCTCCGGCGGCTCCTCAACCGGGCGGAGGGCGCCCTGGTCAACATCCGAAACTTTAACAGGCGCTTGCCGCTGACTCTGATCCTCCGATGCGGGAACCGGGACATGGCCTATACCCCCCGGCAGATCACCGGGGGGGAAGACTGGTACACGGTGTACCGGGACTACTGGCGGCGTTATATTACGTTGCGTTTTGCCGACTATGTGCACGGGCGCCGCTACAGCGAACTGCAGGACCTTTACAAGAGGTTTTTCCCGGATATGGAGATGGTGGGTCTGGTGAATGCCGCCCCTCCCGGGGCTCTGGAAGGGGCCCCCGGAGGGGCCCCAGGAGGGGCGGCGGAAGGGGGCCCCGGAGGGGGCGCCAGAGAGGGCGGCGATGGTTTTCCCCTGGGCGGGGCCTTGTCCCTGTCTTTTCTGCTGAGTTTTTATCAGTTGGTGTTTGCGCCGGAGATTGCCCCCCTGCTGACGCCCCTTGTGACGGAAGGGGGCTTTATCGCCAGGGAAGACCAGGCTGTGTTTGCCGGGACCTGCAGCGATCTTGCCGGCCTGGGCGGCGATATTCAGAAGCTTGATGAAAAAATCGGCCCCGAAGGGATCTACGGGGAACGGTATGCCCAGACCCGGCAGGACATGTCTTCCCTGCCGGTCAAGCGGCGGAAGATGCAGTTGCTCCTTGAGGATGCCGATGAGGAAGGTTTCCGGATCATCGAGCGGACCCGTATGGGCATCGGCAGTCTGGTGGGCGTCATCGCCGGGATAACAAAAAAAAATTCCGGGGGCCGCAGCGATTCGCCTTCTGCCCTGCTCCAGGTAGAGGTCCGCATCCCGGACTTTTTGGAGAAACTGCATAAAGCGGGGGAACGGCTGCAGGAAGCCCTGAGGATTCTGGATCATATCGCCATACTGGAAGCGGAATCCGCAATAAAATGAGGCTGTTCCAAAACCTCAGTTTTTGGAACAAGCTCAAATAACCGGAGGTACAGATGCTGGATTATCGAAATCCCTGGAGGCTGCGCGTCGCCGGGGCCCTGAATAAACTGCTCCGCGATGCGGGACAGGAAGCCCTGCCGGATCCTTCCCGGATAACCGTGGAGATTCCCCCCCGGCCGGAACTGGGGGACCTGGCCTTTCCCATGTTTAACTATGCCCGGCTGCTGCGGAAGGGGCCGCCCTGGATTGCCCAGACCCTCTGCAGCCTCCTTTCCGCGGGCGGCGAAGGCGCCGATGGGGGCGCCGGGGGCGCCGCTTCCGGCGAAAGTGCCGTCGCCGGGGGCGGTGTCGATGGCATCGCCGGGGACGCCGCTTCCGGTGTTTTCAGCGCCGAGGGCCCTTATCTGAACCTGCGGTTGAACCGGAGGGATCTGGCGGCCCAGGTTCTTGCCGCCATCTTTGAAGGGGAGGGGACGGCGCAGGACTTTCCCTTCGGCCGGCCCGGCACCCTGGCGGGCAGCCGGATCATGGTGGAGTTTTCCAGCCCCAACACCAACAAGCCCCTGCACCTGGGACATCTGCGCAACAACGCGCTGGGGGAAAGCATCTCCCGGATTCTCCGGGCCTGCGGGGCGGAGCTGCGCAAGGTCTGCATCATCAACGACCGGGGGATCCACATCTGCAAGTCCATGCTTGCCTACCGGGAGCAGGGCGGAGGCACGAGCCCCGAGTCCGAAGGAATAAAGAGCGATCGTTTTGTGGGGGACTGGTATGTCCGCTTTAGCCGGGATCTGAAAGACGAGACCGATGCCCTTGTCAGGGAACAGGGACTGGACAGGAAGGACGCGGAGGCCCGGGCCCCGCTTATGATCCGGGCCCAGGAACTGCTCCGCCAATGGGAGGCCGGGGACGGGGAAACCGTGGAGTTATGGAAAACGATGAACCGCTGGGCCGTGGGGGGCATGAAGCAGACCTGGGACCGCACCGGCATTGGCTTTGACAAATTGTATTACGAAAGTCAAACCTACCTCCTGGGGAAGGATGAGATCCTCAAGGGGCTGGAGCGGGGGATCTTCTACCGGGATCCGGATGGTTCGGTACAGGTGGATCTGGGGGATGAAAAGCTGGACAAGAAGGTGCTGCTCCGCAAAGACGGAACCTCGATCTACATCACCCAGGATATCGGCACCGCTATTTTCCGCCACCGGGACTGGCCCTTTGACCGGCTGGTCTATGTAGTGGGTTCCGAACAGCAGTACCACTTTAAGGTACTTTTTACGATACTGAACAAGCTTGGCTTTGAATGGGCTGGTGCCCTGTACCACCTTTCCTACGGCATGGTGAACCTTCCCGAGGGGAAGATGAAGAGCCGGGAAGGCACGGTGGTGGATGCGGACGATCTTATCGACAGCCTCCGGGACATGGCCCTGCAGGAGATCCGTAACAAGGAACGGGAAGAAGCGGTGGGGGACCCCCAGCTTGTGGCGGAAAAGATTGCCCTGGGGGCCCTGCACTACTACCTTTTGCAGGTATCCCCTGTCAAGGACATGCTGTTTGATCCAAAGGAATCCCTTTCGTTTAACGGCAACACCGGCCCCTATTTACAGTACATGGGGGCCCGCCTTTCCGCCCTGCTGCACCGGGCCCGGGAATCTACCCCGGGGCAAAATGCCGCTCCCCTGGGGCAAAAGGCCGCCCCCCCGGTCCCCTGGGATTCCGCGCTGCTCGATGGGGATGCCGAATGGGACCTGATCAAGACCCTGGCCGATTACCCCGCGGCCGTGGCCCAGGCCGCCGCGGGGATGGACCCCTCGGTCATCACCGCCTATCTCTACGAGCTTTCCAAAAATTTCAGCCATTTTTACCACGACTGCCCCATCCTGGGGGCGGAAACCGCTGCCCTGACCGCCTCCCGGCTGGCCCTGAGCCGTGCGGTACTCCTGGTACTCCGCGATGCCTTGGCCCTGGTCAACATCCCCTTTTTGGAAGCAATGTAAGTATCAGGCAGGGGAAGCCCGGGAATGCGGCCGGCGCGCCGGGGAGGACGTATGCCCCGGAGCATAGGCGGAGATAAGACGCCCCGCCTGTTGACCCTAACAGGAATCGAACCTGTATAGCCGGTTTAGAAGACCGGGGCTCTATCCATTGAGCTATAGGGCCTTGC
>JAISFT010000060.1 GCA_031263435.1 Treponema sp.
GGGACGCTGACGCCATATTTACCGATATTAAGATGCCGGGCATGGGGGGTGTAGAACTTATTGCCGGGATCAAAAAACGTAAACCTGGGGCCGAATGTGTTATCGTCAGCGCCTACAGCGACTTTGACGCCGCCCGCAAAGCCCTGGAATACCAAGCTTCCGCCTATATCCTTAAACCCCTGGAAGAAACCGAGGTTAGGAAAACAGCCGCCAGGGTACGGGCCAATCTTGACAGCCGTGCGGGAGAAACACGTCCCCTTCCGCCCCTTTTGATAGAAGACGCCGAGTCCCTGATCCGCCTTTTGCCCCGCATAGAACGGATCCTGGAACCGTCCTGGTGTTATGCCGTTCTTTATACCGGGGAGGGCCCGGATATTGCGGCGGACCGGGTGGAGTTAAATTTGGGCGGCGCTTCGGTAAAGGCGGCGCTGTTTTCTTTCCCCGGAACGCCTGATCCGCCGGGTCTGGAACAAAACGGCATGGCTTTTAGCCGCCGGTACGAAGGCTGCGGCGCGGCTGTGGAAATGCTCCGGGAGGCTTCGGCATCAGGGTGCGGGGGATTTACCTGGGCCAATCATTCCACGATTTCCGATATACAGTACTATATTGCCCGGCGTTACATGGATAATTTTTCCCTGGGAGATTTGGCCGCGCGGTTTTTCATCTCCGAAAATTATCTGGGAGAACTCTTTAAGAAACACACCAAAGATACCATGGTCAATTTTATACGATCCGTGCGGATGGAAAACGCCCGCAGGATCTTAAAGTACACCGATCATCCCCTTAAAGAAGCGGCGGGAGAATGTGGATTTCCTGATATAAGCTATTTTGGCCGCAGTTTCAAAGGCCGTTTTGGGATTACCCCGTCTCAGTTTCAGAGTTCTGCCGACGCCAAATACCGGCGGCCCAACTTTTTTATCCCCTGGCTGTGGTAACAAAGTTGATTCGCGGGCGGGAACCCTTTAACAAGACTTTTTAGCGGAATTCTTTTGCCGGTTGACTGTGCAGGTTGACTGCGCCGTGCCGCCGGGTTATTCTAAAAAAGATATGGATAACGATTCCCTTCTTGAAGTCCGGGATCTAAAAGTAACGTTCTCCCTCCACCGGGACAGGGATTTGGTGGAAGTCCAGGCTGTGCGGGGAGTTTCCTTCCAGGTCAAAAAGGGGGAAAATCTCGGCATTGTGGGGGAATCCGGTTCCGGTAAGAGCGTAACCACCCAGGCCGTGCCGGGTCTGCTCCCCGCCCATGCCGTTGTTACCGGATCGGTACTTTTTGAGGCCGCGGAACTATTAAACCGGGGAATCCCGTTTCTCAGGCAGTACCGGGGAAAGCGGATCGGGGTTATCTACCAGGAACCGGGCCGTTCCTACGATCCCCTGCAGAACATGGGGAGCGTGTTCCATGAGACCTTTAGAAATGTTGAGCCTAAAATAAGCCGGAAAGAATCCGATGAAAGGGCGGTGGCCCTGCTGTCGGAAACCGGCCTTAACCGGGGGAAGGAGCGGCTCTCCAACTTTCCCCACCAGTTTTCCGGGGGCCAGCTCCAGCGTATCGGCATCGCCCTGGCATTGGCCCAGGGCTGCGAACTCCTTATCGCCGACGAGCCCACCACAGCCCTGGACGTGACCATCCAAAAACAGATCGTGGGCCTCCTTAAAGGTCTCAGGGAAAGCCGGGGCATCTCGATCATCTTTATCAGCCACGACATCGATCTGGTGGCGGAAATTTCCAACCGGATCATGGTGATGTACGGCGGCCTTATTATGGAATCCGGCCCGGTGGGACTCTTTACCGGCGATGCCCCCGGCCAGGCGCTCCACCCCTATACCCGGGCCCTGCTGGCGGCCAGTCCCCGTTTCGGCAGCCACTATTCCCAGTCCCGGCTTTCCACCATCCCCGGCAAGGTGGTAGACCCCGCCGCCCCGCCGCCGGGTTGTCCCTTTGCCCCCCGCTGCCCCGAGGCCGTGGAGGAATGCGGCGCGGCGATCCCTCCTCTTACGGCAGGGGATCATGAACTGCGATGCCTGAACCGGGGCGTTGCGGGGACAAGACCGCTATCGCGGTCAATTTAACCCCCGCGGAGGGGGGTAGCGTAATCAACATACCTCACCCTGAAGGGCGAGGTATGTTGTTCTGCAAGGTATGGATTTTATGCGGGTTTAAACCCCTGCAAACAAATCTTTAATAGGTTCAAAACGCCCTAAAAGGCGGGGTATTAAACCCACCTGCGAATAACAAACGCGCAAGCGTTTTTATGGAGCGCGGGGGGAGACTTCCCCCCTTTAAATACTCTTGGTAATAATTCCACAGTTCCGGCTGGAGCCTTAACCCTTAATCGCCCCCATGGTGATGCCTTCCACAAAGAACCGCTGGAAACACAGGAAGATTACTACCACCGGCAGGGCCACCAGCGTGGAGGCGGCCATCAGCAGGCTGTACTCAACCTCATGCTGGGAACGGAAAAACTGAAGCCCTATCGAAAGAGTGTACATCTCCTGCCGGGTAAGATATATCAACGGTCCCAGAAAGTCGTTCCACGAACCTAACGCGGTGAATATCGCCACCACCGCGATAACCGGCTTCATCAGCGGCACTACCAGCCGGTAGAATATCTCAAACTCGTTGGCCCCGTCGATAAACCCCGCGTCGGATATTTCTTTGGGTATGGTCAGCAAATACTGGCGCATCATGAAGATATACAACGCCTGCCCCGTGTAGGCCGGTATGATCAGCGGGAGAAACGTATTTACCAGGCGGAACTTAGCGAATATGTCAAAGAGGGCCACCAGCACCACCGGAAACGGGATAAACATAGTGGCGATGACGATGAGAAAGACCTTTTCCCTGCCGGGCCAGGAAATGCGGCTGAACCCGTAGCCTACCAGGGAATTGGATATAACGGCCCCAATAACCGAAAAAACCACGATAGTCAGGGAATTGGCCATATACCGGAAAAACGGAATAAACTGAACAGCCTCGGCGTAATGCTCAAAGTGAATCTCACGGGGGAAAATCGTAGGAGGCGCCATCCGCAGCTCCATGGTGCTTTTAAGGGACGTTACGATCATCCAGTAATACGGCATAATATAAAA
>JAISFT010000071.1 GCA_031263435.1 Treponema sp.
TCGAATTCCTGGTGAGCCAGGTCGGGGAGGACGGCTTTGAGGAAGTCTGCGAGGATGTTTTTACTACGCTGGTCTCCAAAAAGGAGTTTGAAGGCGAAATCGACTTTGGGGAGCATGATGTTCATGGGAATAGTATACCGGAAGGGCCGGGGGAAGGCAAACCCGACCAGTAATTCTCAGTTTACCCGGGAAAAAGCGAAAGGACGCCATAGACTATAGGCTAAACCTGACCTATGGAACAGCGTGTTCCAGCGATGGCGGGGCTATGCCCCGGCTTCGCCGGATATGGCCTTGAGGTCAACTGGGCTTTATACCAAGTCAAGCATTGCTTGACAGTCAAGCTATGCTTGCCTTGCCTGCTCCGCTTTCGGAGGAGGAGATTACTGGCGCCGGGGCGGATTCTGAAAAAAACAAGTGGGGGTAGCGGAATAACAAACACTTGCTGCCTGGATAAAGTCTACACTGGGGAAAAAAGCAAGTGTTTTTATGGAGCGAGGGGGAGCAGCGTCAAAAAAGGTCTGGTACGGGGTAAAATTGGTTTACCCTTTACAGCAGCAGTGCTCCCCCTACAAAAGAAGAGGAGACAGCTTTGCGGGCTGTCCCCCCAAGCTTATTTGATGGCGTCCAGGATTTCCCGGATAACTCCATCGGCTTTGTCGTTGTCCACCTGGCAGGTGCCTACCTGATTGTGGCCGCCGCCGCCGTAGTGGTAGAGGAGGCGCCCGACGTTCACGGTGGCGCCGCTTTTGAGTATGCTGTAGCCCACGGTGATGGCGGTGTTGAGTTTGTCCCGGCCGTCGATGACCCAGATGGAGATGTTCTGTTCCGGGTAGAGGGTGTAGATGAGGAAGCGGTTCCCGGCGTAGATGGGGTCGGTGTTCCGCAGATCAACGATTACGGCGTTTCCTTCTACTTTGGCATGGGATTTTATCATTTCCTGGAACAGGGCGGCCTGGGAGAAGTATATTTCGAGCCGTTCCTTAACATCGTCCATTTCGAGGATCTGGTCGATGCTGTTCTCCGCGCAGGCCCGGGCGAGTTTTTTCATCAGATCGTAGTTGCTGATGGTGAAGTTCCGGAAGCGGCCGAGTCCGGTCCGGGGATCCATGACAAAGCCCAGGAGTACCCAGCCTTTGGGATCGAGGATCTCGTCCCGGGTAAGGTTTCCGGAGTCCACTTTGTCGACATATTCAATCATCCGGGCGAAGCGGCCCAGTTTCGCATCTCCGCCGTAGTAGTCGTAGATAACCCGGGCGCAACTGGGGGCCACCCGGGAGACTCCTTCGAAATAGGTTCTGGTTCCCAGCCGCTCTGTTTCGCTGGAATGGTGGTCAAACCACAATTTGCATCCTTTTACATAGGGGATATTTGCCAGGATGTCTTTGTCGCTTACGTCGACCAAACCATCTTGTATGTCCTTGGGGTGGACGAATTTCCAGTCATCGATCATCTGCAGGTAGAGGAGCAGCGCCCCACAGGCCAGGCCGTCAAAATCTGATCTGGTAAGTAATCTCATGTGAAACCTCTTGGGAAATATTATATAGTGGATGTATGAATAATTTCAATTCTAAAGAACGAATGTTGGTTCTTCTTTTAGTCGGAGCCCTGCTTGTGCCGGGGCTGTTCCTCTCCTGTGTTTCCACGGGATCGGAAGAACCTGCCCTCCGGGTCTATGCCGATCTGGGAATGCCGGATGACCCTATCCCCTTTATGGGGAAGGTCCGTACCGGGCTGCTTCCCAGCGGGCTTAGGTACTTTATCCTTGAAAATTCCCGGCCGGAAAACCGCGCCTACCTTACCCTGGCGGTAAATGCCGGATCGGTGCTTGAGGAAGACAATGAACAGGGGCTTGCCCACTTTGTGGAGCACATGGCCTTTAACGGAACCACCCGGTTCCCCGAATCCGAGCTGGTCAACTACCTGCGTTCCCTGGGGATGCGTTTTGGGCCGGAGATAAACGCCTACACGACCTTTGACCGCACGGTCTTTGGTATTGAGGTGCCGGTGGAGATTGAGCCGGGGAGCGGGGAGGGGAATCCGGTAAAGCGGCTTCCTGCCAGGGCCTTGGCGGTGCTGGACGACTGGACCAGGGCCATTGTCTTTGATCCCAAGGATGTGGACGATGAGCGCCTGGTGATTATGGAGGAACTGCGGGCCCGTCTGGGGGCCATGGACCGGATTCAGCGAAAAATGCTGCCTTTCCTGACTGCCGGCTCCCTCTATGCGGTTCGTAATCCTATCGGGCTGCCGGAGATTATCGAAAATGCCCCGGCCAGCCGCCTGGAAGCCTTTTACCACCGCTGGTACCGGCCGGATAACATGGCCCTGATTGTGGTGGGGGACTTTGACGCCGCGGTTCTGGAAGCGGAACTTGCCTCCCATTTTGGCGGGCCGGCGGCCGCGGGGGCTTTGGAACGGCCCCGTTACGATCTTCCCCTGCCCAAAAAGGGGAATATTGAAACGGAGATTTTAACGGACCCGGAGCTTCCCTTTGCCCAGATCAACCTGTGTTTCAAGCGTAATCCCCGGCCGGTCAGTCTGAACCTGAAAGACTACCGGGAGGATCTGGTTGATGTTCTTATCCAGCGTATGCTGTCCCTGCGTTTTGATGAGGCTTCCCAGGATCCCGATGCCCCCTATGTGGGTTTGGGGGCGGATCATGTCCAGTTTGGCGATTCCTCCCGCTACTACATGCTGATGGCGGCGCCGAAATCCGGCGCTGCGGAGGAGAGTCTGCGGGAATTGCTGCGGGTAAAGGAATCTCTGCGCCGTTTCGGGTTTACCGAAGCGGAGATCCGTATAGCCAAGGCTTCTCTGCTTTCCGATTTTGAGCAGATGGTTTCCGAAAAGGACCGGCAGCAGTCGGACCAGTACGTATCGAGTCTTACGGAGTATTTTCTGACAGGGCAGGCTCTGCCGGACATTGAGTGGGAGTACGGGGCGGCCCTTAAGCTGCTGCCGGAGATTGGCACGGCGGACATAAGCCGGCAGCTTAAGGACTACTTTGAACCGGGGGATCTGCGGGTTCTTATTGTTGCCCCGGAATCCGAAAGGGATAAAATTCCCGCGGAGTCCCTGATTCGGCGTGTTATCCGGGAGAGCGCCCGGCTCAGGCTACAGCCGCCGGAAGACCCGGTGGTGGAAGATACTCTGGTTCTCCAACAGCCCGAAGCCGGAAGCATCCGTTCAGAATCTACCGATGGAGAAACCGGGGCCCTTATTTGGAAGCTGGAAAACGGGGCTACGGTAATTCTTAAGGAGACCGCGAACCGGAATAACAATATTACCCTTTACGCCCTGGCCAGGGGCGGCACGATAAGCACGGAAAGCAACGAGCATGTTTCCGCGTATCTTGCTGCGGAAATGGCGGAGGCCTCCGGCCTTGGCCCCTGGTCCAGGCCCCAACTGATAAAACTTCTGGCGGACAAGCAGGTAAGTCTTTCCTTTTGGACCGGGAACTACGACCGGGGCTTCCAGGGTTCCGCCACTGCGGGGGATATTAAGACTCTTTTTGAAATGCTCTACCTGTCCTTTACCGAGCCCCGGATGGACGGGGATGCCGTCCGGGCGCTTCTGGATAATTACCGTACCGCCCTTGCCCAGCGGGGCGAGGATCCGAATACGCTCTTTTCCGATACGGTGATCGGCGTCAGCTCCGGGGATCATCCCTATTTTAAGCCCCTTGCCGTGGAAGATCTGGACAGGGTGGACATGGCCCAGGCGATGGCCTTTTTGAAGCGGGGGTTTAACCCCGGGGATTACACCTTCATCTTTACCGGAAACCTGGACCCGGCGCTTATGCGGTCCCTGGCAGAAACCTGGCTTGCCTCGATACCCCCTTCGGAATCCTGGAATACCTGGACGGACCCCGGCCTGCAGAGGCCGGGCAGGATGGAGAAGAAGGTTTACAAGGGGAAGGAAGCGCAGAGTTTTGTCTTTATGGGCTGGTATGCCCCCCTGGACTTTACGGAAGAACGAAGTGTAGCCGCCGCGGTCCTCAACGAGTACCTTGATATTCGCCTGACGGAGGATATCCGGGAAAAGCTGGGGGGAGTTTACTCGGTGGGGGTAGATGTTTCCGTTTCCCCGATTCCCATAGGGGAGCTGGTCATGCAGGTTTATTTTGTGTGCGATCCCCGGCGCAGTGACGAGCTTTCCCTGGCCGTGGAAGCCATGCTGCATCAGATCGTCGAGGAGCCCCTGAATGCAGATGTTTTTGGAAAATCGGTGGAGGCCCTGAAAAAGAACTGGGAGGCCTCGGTCCAGAGCAATCTCTACATTGCCCAAAGCTACGCCAATTCGTCGGTGCTGCTG
>JAISFT010000198.1 GCA_031263435.1 Treponema sp.
AGTTGTTGGCCGTTTCCGGGTCCCTGCCGAAGCGGCTCCTGAAATAACGGCGGCCCGTAAGAACCTGCCGCACCAGGGATTCGCCTTTTGGTATATTTGCATCGGGCTGCAGAAACCACCCACCGATAATTTCCCACCTCCCCGCGGCCACAAAGGCCTTGATACGGGAAAAAAGAGGGGGGTCGTATTCTTCCGCCCACTGGTAGAGCAGGGCCTCGTTATGGCAGAAAATAAAATCGGGATACTCGTCAAGAAGGTCGGCGGCAGTCTTGAAAGTCGACAGGGCCACCCCCGCGCCTTCGTCCCAGCGCCAGAGCCATACCGGATCGATGTGGGCATTACAAACAAGATACGTCATAGATTCCTCCTAGCATTCGGATAATTATATTTCAGAATAGTATATTTTAAGAGATAAAACCAGCTTCCGTACCAGGATAATTTTTAAAAACCGCCGGTATATAACCGGGATTAAACCCGTGTATTTTAATATTAAGGGCGCATCCGTGTGCTGGCAAATGGCTTCGCCATTTGCCAACGCACGGACCGGGCTATCCGCTCCAATCTTTTTTACCTGCGGTAAAAAAGTATTTCCGCTTCTATCCCTTGCGCGAACCAAAACCGCAAAGCGGTTTTGGTCAGGCCAACTGGCTTGGTCATATTTGACCAAGCCAGTTGGCCCTTGCTGTGCAATACAGTTTTGCGCCGGGGAGCCGGAGTCACATTTTCTTTGCTGCTCCGTGGTTTTTCCTAAAAAACAACAATTGCTTATCGGCGGTTTTAGTCTTGACTACCTACCGGCGACGCGCAAGGGCTTCCCCCTTAGCGGTTTTTCCCCAGGCTCTTGTTCATTACCGAATCCCGTTCTACAAGTTCCACCCAGACAACGGTATGCTCGGTTTCCCGGTTTTCATTTTCCGTCAGATCGATAAGCCGCTGGACGGCCTTCCTGCCCATGAGTTCCCGGTTGACGTGGATGGTTGTAAGTTTCGGCACTACCTTTTCTGCCATAGCGTTGTTGTCAAAGCCGACCACGGAAATATCCGCGGGTACCCGTATTCCCTTTTTCCTCAGGGCGTTGATCAGGACGATGGCCGCCATGTCGTTGGAACAAAAGAAGGCCTCCGGTAATGCCGCGCGGCGGTCAAGAATATCCGCCACCGCGGCGGTATCGCTTTTTATAACCAGGGGCTCAATGTTTCCGGTAATTGAATATTGGTTTGTGTAGGCTTCCCGGTCCCCGTATGTGATGATCCCCTCCTGGATGAGGGCTTCGAGGAAACCGTAGTACCTGTCTCTTACCGAATTGGTGTAAAACAGATCGCCGAAGTAACCGAGTTTTCTGAAGCCCGCACGGAGAAGGTGCCGGGCTGCGATAAATCCCCCCGAGCGGTTATCCGCAAGGACGCAGTTGATATGGTACTGCATGGGCAGATAATCGATGATGACGATATGGATGCCGAAGGGGAGGAGTTTTTCTACCAGTCTGTTGGAGATGGTTCCGATGATGATGATGCCCGAGACATAGTGCCGGGAGACGCAATCGGGAATATCCCGGCTTTCGTTGTTGAAGTAGTACAAGAGGGTATTGTAGCCGTTATCCCCGGCAGTCTTTGATACCGAAGACAGAATCAACTCATGGAAACTGCCGTGGGTGTACATCTCCTGGATCATGATACAAAAGGTATAATGTTCAAACAGCCGGCTTATGCGCGGCTTCTTTTCCAGATACCCCAGGGAATCGGCAAGCTCAAATATTTTAAGTCTTAGCCCTTCGCTTACGCCCTTGCGCTTGTTCAGGGCCAGGGATACGGCGTTGACCGATATTCCGAGCATCGTTGCTATGTCCTGCATGGAGGGTTTCTTTTTCATGGTTTTCCCAGTATGTCATGGGATCGCAGGTTTTTCAAGTAAATAACGCTTGAATTTCAACCAAAATGCAGCTTTATTCTCTTGCCTTTCCCCGGGTATGGGTATATTATGACGGATACTTTCCGCAGGGGAGAAAGGCGTGGCAAAGGGAAAAAAAGAAAGGACCTTTTTCCGGGAGATAATTCACAATCGTTACCTCTATCTTCTTACGCTGCCGGGTCTGCTTTTTTTTACGATCTTTAATTACCTGCCTATGGCGGGGCTCTACATCGCCTTTGTAAAATATACTCCCCTGGCGCCCTTCTTTGGGATAGGCAGCCCCTTTGTGGGTTTCCGCAACTTTGAATTCTTTTTTACTTCCCGAAGCTGGATATCAATAACGCTGAACACCCTTTATCTGAACAGCCTTTTCATTGTCTCCGGCCTGTTGGTGCAGATTATTCTGGCGGTTGCCCTGAACGAAATGACCATGCGGAGAACCAGGAAGGTGGTTCAGGCCTTCATGTTTTTGCCGAATTTTATTTCCTGGACCGTCGTATCGGTCTTTTCGATTGCCCTGTTCTCCACCGACGAGGGAATTATTAACAGGTTTATTAAATTCGTGGGGGGGGGGGGGGGGGGGCTAAAATTTTACCCGCCCGCGGAGGTCTGGCCCGCCCTGCTGGTTATACTGAGGTTGTGGAAGGGCGCCGGTTTTGGGACCGTTATTTACCTTTCGACAATCACCGGTATTGATCAGGAAATATACGAAGCCGCGATCATTGACGGCGCCGGCCGCCTGGGCCGTATCTGGCATATCACCATACCACTGCTGAAAACCACAACCGCCATGCTTCTTATTTTGAGCATAGGCAGCATATTTTACGGCGATTTCGGCATGATATACGCCCTTATCGGCGATAATCCCATGCTCCGATCCACAACCGATATTATCGACGTCTATGTTTACCGGGCCCTGCGGATAAACAACGATATTGGCATGTCTTCGGCGGTGGGGCTGTTCCAGTCCGTTATCGGTTTTATTACGGTTGTTACCGCCAATTATATTGTCAAAAAGCTTGATGCGGATTCCGCTCTGTTTTAGGAAGGGGGGTATATGAGGGGCAGCGGGCTGAATACGGCGGCGGATCGGGCGGTGGTAGTGGTATGCACCTGTCTTTGTATTTTCTTCGGTGTTTTCTGCATGATCCCCCTGTGGGTGGCCCTGGTGTCGTCTTTTACCAACGAGAATACCCTGATCCGCGAGGGCTACCGCCTCTGGATAAGTAATTTTGATTTGACCAGTTACCGCCTCATATTTACCGGCACCAACGATGTGGTAAACGCCTATGCCGTTACGATTATAACAACCATCGCCGGTGTTACCCTTACCCTGCTGCTCACTTCCTCCCTGGCCTATCCCCTTACGGTTCCGTCCCTTAAATACCGTAACCGCATCGCCCTGTTCGCCTATGCCACCATGCTTTTTAACGGCGGACTGGTGCCCACCTATATTCTTATCAGCCGTTTTCTCCACATGCGGAACACCATCTGGGTCCTCATCGTGCCGGGCGCGCTGAACGCCTACAACATGTTTCTTATGCGGAATTTCTTTGCCGGTATTCCGGCCTCCCTTTCCGAATCGGCAAAGATTGACGGCGCCACCGATATCAGGATTTACTGGTCGATTATCCTGCCCCTTGCCAAGCCGATTATGGCAACCATCGGCCTTTTTGCCGCCATGGGCTACTGGAACGAATGGTACCGGGTGCTTCTCTTTATTGACAGACGGGGACTCTTTACCTTGCAGTTCCTGATCATGCGGCTCCAGCAGCAGGTTGATTTTTTGACCTCGTCGCTGAATCCCGCGGCGCGGAGCGCCCTGAGCGCCGTAACGGTGCCCACCATCGGCATACGGCTTGCAACGGCGATGATCTCCATCGGCCCCATCGTTTTGCTGTACCCCCTGCTTCAAAGGTATTTTATCAAGGGCATCATGATAGGTTCGGTTAAGGGTTAAAACAAACCGGCATGGTTCCGCCCTGCCGTTTGTATATTTTTACGGAGGTTTGCTATTATGAAGAAAAGATTCTTTGGAAAAGCCGCCTGTATCGGCGCAGCATTACTGCTCGTAAGCACGGCGGTCTATGCCGGAGGCGCCAGGGCGGGAACCGCCAGGCCGACCACGCTGGAATTTCTTGCGCCCTCGCCGGTCTCTCAGGTTAATGATTTTGACGCGGTACTCAACGAGGTGTACCGGCAGACCGACAGCACCCTTAACATCAGGATCAACTATGTTTTTACGACCTTTGACGATATCGGCCAGAAGGTGTCCCTGAGAATTGCCGCGGGTGAACAGTTGGACGGCGCCTTTGTCGCCCAGTGGACCAATCCGAACATGATGCAGATGATCTCCCAGGGGCTGCTTACCAATCTGGACCCTTACTTTAACAACGACGCGTATCCGGGTCTTAAACGGTACTTCCCCGCGGAATACCTTACGAACAACATGTTCACCGATGCGAAGAATGAAAACCACGTCTACGCAATTCCCTTTAGCAACAGCTACGGCGTGGGGGCAAACGCCTTCTATTACCGGAAGGATCTGGCGGATAAATACGGCATTGGGGAAATAGACAGCTATGACAAACTGATCCGGTTTTTCGAGGCCATAAAGCAGTATGAGCCCGGCATGGATCCCTTTTCGTTTGTAGGCTCCATCGACAGCTATGCCAGGACCTTTCTTTCGCTTTACCATACCCTGCCGAAAACTTCCGGGCATAACGATATCGAAATACCCGGTACCGGATGGGTTATTGTTGATGATAACGGCCTTGCCTATGCCGCCCGGCACTTTATTCCCACCCTGGACCCCAAATTCCGCTCCCTCTTGAGGGGTCCCTACCGGGATGAAGATCCCCTGCTGGCCTATAAGCTTGCGCAGGAATGGTACCAGAAGGGCTATTACGAGAAGGATATCCTCAACGAGCGGGACCACGAAGGGGAGTTTGTCGCGGGCAAGGCAGCGTCGTTTCCCAGGAGTCTTGATACCTATCCCTCTATCCTCGCCCGGTTCCAGGCTTCCCTTCCCAATGCGGAGCTGGGGACTTTTGTGATCTCCGATACGGTGCGTCTGCAGACGCTTAAAACAGAGGGGGTCGATTTTAAGGCCTGGAACTTCCTGGCGGTTCCCTCGACTTCCAGGAACGTGGATAAGGTCATGGGATTTATGGAATGGATCTTTGCCGACAGGGCCCATCACGATCTTCTTGAATACGGCATCGAAGGGAGGCACTGGGTAGCGGCCGGTGATGACAAATACGATTATCCCCCGGGAACAGACCCCGCGACCAACTACAATTTTTCCGGCTATCTTTTGACCTGGAACCCCCTGCTGAACCGCTATCCGGTTGCCATGCCCGATAGTATCGTCAACGCCCTTAAGAGGTCCGGTGACGCCGCGAATTTCTACAAACGTGTCGACGCGGGTTTTACCTTTGTTACCGATCCGGTTTCCACCGAGTTGGCGAAGATGAACGACCTGGCCGCCTACGCGCGGGCTATCGGCAACGGGATTCCCACGGACCTTGACGCCGAAATTGTCCGGGTACAGAGGCTTTATGAAGAGGCGGGGATCGAAAGGGTCGCCGCCGAAATTGAACGGCAGTTCAACGTATTCCTGAGATCCAACCCCTACGAGGGGCAGTAGGACAGCCGGGGGAAGCGGCCCTTCGGCCGTTTCCCCCGGAGGCAGGGCTGCTAGTCAAACATCACTCCCAGCCATTTGCCAATCTCGCTTACGTTTTGGCCGATAAGGCCCAGGTCCACCTTTGCGGTGGTTTCCGCCACCAGGTACTGCCGGCCGGCGAAGGGGAAGCGGGCCCCCGGTCCTTCGATGTCCACAATCCCCATGGCATGGCCGTAATCCCGGGAAACCATGATGCCCGCGGGTATGTTGGCCTGGGCAAGGAACAGGGCCCAAAGCAGGGCCCGGGAATCGCAGTCCCCCCGGCCTTCGGTTATGGCGCTTACCAGGTTTACAAAATCGCTGCCCAGGAGGTTCCGTTCATAGCGGAAGTCCTGAACATAGGCCAGGGCTTTGGCGGCTAGGGCATAATCGTCAAGGCCCGGGGCCGCAGATTCCGGCGTTTCCCCGGATTTGCTGAACAGGGCCTCGGCGTTCCAGCTCCGTTCCAGTTGGAACAGGGCATCGGCAAGCCGTTCCCAGGAATCCCGCCGGATCATCCGGTAGAAGCGGCGCCAGGCTTCCTGCCATTGGGGGGTTCTTTCAAACTGTCGCAGGACCTGAAATTCCCGGTCCACGAGGCCCTGGGCGGCCTCGGCGTCTCCGGCGGCGATGTGGACGATCAGGCTGCTGTTGAACAAGGGGGTTTCCCTCAGTTCACCCCGGGGCCAGGCGAATTCCGTAACGGGCCCCCAGTAGTACTGTTCCGCCGGGCCGGGGGCAATGGAATCGAGGCAGGAAAGGCCCAAAAGTTCCAGATCCGTGTTTCCCCCGGGGCCGTAGGCCAGGGCCAGGAGCAGGTCCTCCCCCCGGTCCAGGCAGAGCGCCCAGCCTTCGTAGGTCCTGCCTCCGGCCGGCGGACGGGCAGCCCTTCCTCCTGTCGGTGGAAGGACCGGCCTTCCTGCGTTGTCCAGGCGGAAATTGAGCCGGACCAGGGCGGCCCGACGGCCGTGGTAGTCGAAGGACTCGATTTCCCCTTCCCCGGAACTTGAACCGGACCCCAGCCGGGAGAGGACCGTTCGCAGACGTTCAACCGGATCTCCGCTTCTGTCGCTCAGATCAAGCTCAAAAAAAGCCCCCAGCCGGTGGCTAAAGGAAAGCTGTCCGGCCGCCGTGGAAGCCTGTACCTGGTACCCCGGGGGAGGATCCACAAGGAAGCCCCGGTCCGAAACATAGGGTTCCCCGTGGAGAGAAACGGTAAGGAGGAACAGAAACGACAGGAACAAAAACGGCGTTATTTTCCTCCTGCTTATCATTGCTCTGCTTATCATGGTGCTTCCAATATCGGTATAATCCCCCCCTGTTGATGAAACGTATTGAGGTCCTCTTTGAAAATGCCCACTGTCTGGTCCTTAACAAGCCCGCGGGCCTGGCGGTTCAGGGCGGGGAGGGGGTGGAAAATTCCCTGGACCGAATTCTGGAGGCCGAATTCAAGCCCCGGCCCCTCCTGGTCCACCGGCTGGACAAGGATACCTCCGGGCTGATCCTCGCTGCGAAGAGCCGGGAGGCCGCGGCCCGTTTTTCCGCCCTCTTTGCCGGGCGCAGCGTCCGCGGCCCCGCTGCCCTCCGGGTCCCGGGGGCGGAGATTCGGAAGCTCTACCTGGCCGTCTGCGCGGGGCGTCCGCGGCCGGACGGGGGGATCATCCGCCTGGATCTGGAAGTTCGGGGGGGCAGCAGGGCAGCGGAAACGGGGTACCGTGTACTGGGAAGCCTTCCGCTCCCGGACGGCGGCTCCTGTTCCCGCCTGGAACTGGAGCTGGGAACCGGGCGGATGCACCAGATCCGCCGTCATCTGGCCCGGATTGGACACCCGGTTCTGGGGGA
>JAISFT010000230.1 GCA_031263435.1 Treponema sp.
TTCCGCTTCTATCCCTTGCGCGGGCCAAATGGCTTCGCCATTTGGCCTTGGGGGTTTGGGGCTTTGCCCCAAACCCCGGAAACCAAAACGCTCAAGCGTTTTGGTTCGGCATCCATGCCAGCCATCCGTGGCGGATAGCAGCAGAATAGTGTTTCTTTGTGAGACATGCGGCGGCGATCATTCTTTTACGCCTCCCAGGGTAATACCTTTGACAAAGTATCCCTGAAAAAAGGGATACATGAGGAGGATTGGCAGGATGCCGATAACCGCTATGGCCATGCGAATAGTGGTAGATGGCAGCCTTGAGACCGCGACTCCCATAGACGCCGCGGCGGAAGCGTTCTGGGCAAGTATTTGTATATTCTCGTTGATATTGTTGAGGATAATCGTGATGGTATACAAATGGCCTCCTCCCCTTTCGGTGAGGTAATACATGCCGTTTATCCAATCGTTCCAGTATGCTATGGCGGTCATAAGCCCTATGGTCGCCACTATCGGAAGACTGAGGGGCATCATTATCTGTCCGAATATCTTGAATTCATTTGCCCCGTCTATCCGGGCCGCTTCTTTCAGACTTGCGGGTATGCTATGGACAAAATAATTCCTGACCAGTATGACGTTAAAGGCGTTCATCAAAAGGTTGGGCAATAGCAGCGCCCAGATGGTGTTTCTGATTCTGAAAACCCGCACATAGGTATAATAGGTCGCCACAATACCGCCGTTAAAAAGCATGGTGAAGATCAGCAGGAAACTTACTATCTTCATGCCCGGTACGCGCTCCGCAATGGCATAGGCGAAAAGCGTGGTAATGACGACGCTCAAAAACGTGCCGGAACCGGTAGTAACAACGCTCATCAGATAAGCGCGGCCTAACTGATCCCACCGCACGGCGATATACCGGTAGGCTTCAAGACTGAATTTGCCGGGGAAAAACGAATAACCATTCGCAACCGCCCAGGAGTTGTCGGTAAAGGATGCCGTGACCAAAAGCACAAAGGGCGCAAGGGCGCATAAGGCGGCGGTTCCGCAGATAAGGTACGCGATAAGCTGTGTCAGCCGGTATTCCAGTGAACGCATGTATTCTTCTCCTAAAACAACGCGCTTTCGGGCCGGTGTTTTCTGATGATGAAATTGGTGGACAGGATAAGGATAAACCCGACCACCGACTGATACACGCTCGCGGCGCTGGACATGCCGTAATTGCTGTTTTTCATCAGCGCATGGTAAACATACACATCGATAGTCCGGGTAACGGAAAACAATGCCCCGCTGTTCTTGGGTATCTGGTAAAACAGCCCGAAATCGGAACGAAACATTTGTCCAAGGCTTAAAGCCAGAATGACCAGCATCGTGGGCGTCAACATGGGCAGGGTGATTTTCCGTATCTGCTGCCACTTGTTCGCGCCGTCCAGGGTCGCGGCCTCGTAATAGTCCTGGCTGATACCCACAATGGCCGCCAGGTAGATGATCATGCTGTAACCAACGCCTTTCCAGGAGTTCACGAATATCAGGATAAAGGGCCAGTATTTCTTTTCCTGATACCAGTTGATATTCGGTATGCCCAGGGGGCCCAGAATGGATTTGTTGATCAGCCCCGACTCACTCGACAGGAACGCGAAGACAAGATAACTAACCACCACCCAGCTCATAAGGTAGGGAAGCAGCGTCAGGCTCTGGCAGATCCGTGAAACAAGCCTGTTTTTCATCTCATTAATTAAAATAGCCAGGATTATCGCAAGTACGGTCCCGACGATCAAAAAAGCGATATTGTACAGGACGGTATTCCGGGTGATTGTCCATGCGTCGCTGGATGCAAAGAGGAACTCAAAGTTTTTAAAACCATTCCAGTCGCTGCCAAAGATACCTTTTTGATAGTTGAGCTTTTTGAAGGCTATCAATATGCCGTACAGGGGTATGTAGTTGTTGACCAGGAGATAGACAAGTCCCGGTAATGCCATGACATAGAACGGAATAATACGGCCCCAAGGGGGACGACGGCCCCAGGGGGTACGGCGTCTGATCGTGTTCATTCGAGACCTCCCTATACCATAGGACCCGCGCGTATTAAAATGCCCGTATATTATTTCCGCGCAGGTTCTACATTACTTCGTATTCATTCAGTTTTTTGTCGCCGCCGCCCAGGCGTTTATTTGCCTTTGGTTCTCGGCGATAATCTTATCAATCCCCGCCGCTTTAAGGGCGGTGATAAATTCAGGCAGGGCGGTAGCGGGGTTAAGGGATCCGCTGTTAAATCCCGGCGTGTACTGGGCTATAACCGTATTCACCGCCGCTATTTCAGTTGCTACCGATTCCTGTATAAAACTGTACCCCAGTGCCGGAGAATACCGTGATTGCGGAATCGCGGCGTCCCGTTCTCTTAACAGCCGGGACATGTTTGCCGGAGACGGATAAACAGCCGGCCACTCAAAACGGTCTCCCCATAACCCAAAGGGGTTATAATAGGGCAGTGATGCCATGTCATCAGAGAGAAACTTGATTACCTTGCCGTCGGGGCCGTCTTCCACCACTTCATAGGATTTTCCCTCAAGGCCAAACTGTATGAGCCAGGTAGCTTCCTTATGCTCATAGATGTAATTAAGCGCCTGTACAGCCTTGGCGGGGTCGGGGGATGTGGTCGTTATATTCCACATAATTGCATGGCCGCCTTCGTTTACCACATAAGGATCAATCAGTTTCATGCTTGACAATTCCATTCCCAGGGTAGCAATTGCTTGGTTCGTATTTTTATATTGATGCCAATACATCTCACCAAGGTAATTTCCCGATTTCAACAGCGTATCCTGAAAGTCCGAAGTAACCGCGGCGTCCGGTGATATGTAGCCCCTTTGCGCCCAGCGGTACATCATCTCCGTGTAGGCTTTGTATTCCGGGGTTTCAAACAGGTTTGTTATCGTAAGGTCCGTAAAGCTGCGGTTAAGCATCAGCACGCCCCCGGCAAAGGAACCCATAACCTTGTCGTATGCGATATACGAGTTGTTTAAAGGGGCAGTCTCGGTATTCCAGGGTATCGTACAATAGAAGTTGGGACCTTCACCCGCCTTGACCTTCTCAAAAAGAGCCTCAACATCGGCAAGGGTATACATTTTGGTTTCGTCAACTGTGAAGCCGTACTTTTTGAGCATATCGTCCCGAACCATATACCCGTAGCCTTGCCCGCTGACATCAGCCGTTGGAATTCCATAGAGCTTTCCCCCATATCTGGACTTCTCAAGCAGCACTCCGCAATGGGTTTTTAATGCCTGTCCATACTGATTAACCAGATCATCTAGGGGGATAATCAGGCCGCTTTCGATAATAGGCCCCATCGATGTGAACGCGGTAAGGGCAATATCAAGCTGTTCGCCACTGGACACCATGAGCGCCGCCTTTTGCTGGGTTTCCATAAGTCCCGCGGGTTCAAACCTGACGCGGACGCCTATGTCCCTCTCCATCATCGCGTTAAGAGCGTTTTCCATGTCCTGAAAGCCGCTTCCGAGATCCCCCGGAGAAGGGTACTGCCAGACGATTTCCGTTACATTTCTCCCGGGCGCCGTGTTGTTCTGTCTGTTCCCCCGGGCGAATGACAGGCTTGTAACAAGGCTGATGCACAGTGCGATACCGATCAATTTCTTCATTCTCTGTCTCCTTAAAAATAGTTTTATCTCCAACCGGCGCTACACTACGGCAGCATCGGCATAGAAACCCCGTTTGGTGTGATCGATCACCCTGGTCTTTTCCTGTGCATATTCCGCGGTAAACACAGGATCGTTTGCCCCCTTCCCGATATAGAAACGGTATAAACCCTTTTCGATGACCCATTCCTTCGCAGGATTGATAAATGCCATCTGATCAAGCCTGAAGGTAAAGCGGACTTTCCGGGTTTCGCCGGGATTAAGCGTAAGACGCTTGAACCCGATAAGCTCTTTCTGGGGCCGGATTACCGAGGCAATCTCGTCAACGCCGTAAAGCTGCACAACCTCATCACCCTGTATTCCGCCGGTCTTTGTTACGGATATTGACACCGTAATGACCGGGACGCCGTCCTCCCCGGCGTTCGCCCCGGCAGATGCCGAAGCATCCGCCGACAAAACGCCGCCTGAGTATTTGAAGCCGGTATACGAAAGACCATACCCAAAGGGAAGCTGTGAAGTATGATCGGCGTCGCTTGCGTTGTCCAGTTCTTTGGAAAAGACTTCTTCCGAACGGCAGCCCCGGTGCTGATAGTAATAGACCGGGTACTGGCCGATATTCCTGGGCACATCTACCGGAAGTTTGCCGCCGGGGTTGGCCGTTCCGGCAATGACGCGGGCTATGGCATTCCCCCCAAAAACGCCGGGGAGCCATCCTTCGACAATGGCGGGGGCATGATCGTATACCCAGGGATCGATCAGCGGTTTATTGTCGGTATGAACAACAATTATGCTGCTGTTGACCGCATATATGCGCTTGACAAGTTCCCCCTGTACGCCGGGCAAATTGATATTGGAAGTGTCGATCCCCTCTCCCGAAGTACAGGTATGATTCCAGCCGTTTTTCCCGCCCAGGGTCAGGATAACAACATCGGCTTGCCGGGCTGTTTCAAGGGCCTTGTCAAAACCGTTTTCATCGGCTGTGCCGCCGGCTGTGCCGCCCTCTCCGGAAATACTGCATCCTTCGGCATATTCCGCATTGGGGAATATTTCTTTTAAGGCCTCGTAAACGGTTTTGGCCCCCGGATGTTCTTTGCGTATAAGATCATCGGTCGCGGCGGAGATTTTGGCCTTTGCCCCGGCCCTGTCGCCTTCAAAGCTGACCTGCCGGGCCTTGTCCTTGACCCCTTCCATCGTAGGATTTTTTCCCAGGCTAATCATCAGTTCACTTTCATAGCGGTCGGAGAATGTATAGGTGCCGTTGAAAAGCAGGAGGCTGTTCCCCGTAGGCCCGATTACGGCTATGTTTGTTTTTTGATCCTTCAGCGGTAAAATGCCGTTGTTCTTTGTCAGGACGATGGATTTTTCGGAAAGAACCGCCGAATACTTGTCATGGTCGGAATTGTTTATTTCGATATAATCCCTGTCGGGTTCATCAAAGAGTCCCAATTCAAACTTGAGGGTTAAGACCCGTTCCAGGGCCCGGTTTATATAGCTTTCTTCAAAACGGCATTGTTTTACCGCTTCCCGCAGATCGGGACCAAAACAATAGGGGTTCGGAAATTCCATATCCAATCCGGCGCTGAGCGCCTGAATTGCCGCGTCGACACAGGTTTCGGCAATTTTGACCTTCTCAAGCAGCATGTCGAGGGAGCCGTAATCGCTTACCACAGGTCCCTGAAAACCAAGATCGTCCCGGAGCAGATCGGTAAGTAATTCCTTTGAAGCGCAAACCGGAAGGCCGTTCCATTCCGAATAGGCGTTCATAACGGAGCGCAGATTGGCAATGCGTATCGCCGCTTCAAAAGGCTTGACAAAGTTTTCCCGGAGATCCCGCCAGTCGGTCTGCACCCTCGCCAAATGGAGGCCCCCCTCCGCAAAGGAATAGCCGATAAAGTGTTTGCCCGTCGCCGCAACGCCTTTGCGCAGATCATCCCCCTGGAGGCCCTGAACAAAGGCACAGGCCATCGCGGCCGTCAGGGTCGGATCGCTTGAATAATGCTCGTTGGTCCTTCCAAAGCGGAAGTCCCGGACCAAATCAAACACCGGCGAAAGGGCATGGCGGATACCCAGATTGAGAAGCTGGGAACGGGTTCTTTCGGCCATGTTCTTAACCAGATCCGGCGCAAAGGCGGCCCCTAAATTCAGGGAAGACGGAAAAGCCGCGCAGCCCGGCTGTAAGGGGCCGCTTATGGCTTCGCAGTGGAACAGAGCGGGAATCCTAAAGGGCGTGGCCGCCATAATCCGTTTCTGACATTCTTTTATCTGCGCGGCCATTTCCCTGGGGGTTTCGGTTAAAAAAATCATGTTCACGGCGCCTATGCCGTCTTTTATCATTTCTGCTTCGGGGAGGCCGTTTATCCGTATGCCCGCAAGCTGCCGGATCTTCTGATTCAGGGTCATCCGTCCCATTAAATCTTTAACCCTTTCGGGTACGGAATGTTCTCCATTCCTGTAATCTGAATTATTCATAGCTGTTCTTTGCAACCTTGTGGTGTTATAATGGCACATAATGTTTCGACTGCGTTCTCAAAAAATCTCATTCCTTCTCTCAAAATCCGGAGGTTTTTATGGAAAAACCGGAACTTGAATATATCGAAAATATAAAAGAAGCGCCCATCATGTTCAGAATAGTGTCATTCGAAAATTCAAGCCCCCACTGGCATTATGAATATGAGATTTTTTTGGTACTGAAGGGTTCCGTGATGATTAACTGCGAGGCGGGAAGTTTTGATCTGGGTAAAGGCGATATGCTCCTGCTTAACAGCCGGGAAATTCATTCCGTTATTCCATTGGAATCCGGCAATCTGTGCCTGTTTATGCAGTGGAGCCCGGCCCTGCTTCTTGACGTTTATGAATCGCAGTTCCGTTTCAATCTGAAAACCGTGGGAGACAAGCAGGTTCCCCCCGAAAATACCCCATGCTTTAGAAGCGTCCTGGCGCACATCGGCCTGCTCCTCCACGAAAAACCGGAGGGGTATCAGTTTGCCATCAAGAGCCGGTTTTACCAGTTTATCAGCCTGCTGTTCAGTAACACCTGTTACACGGTCTCAAAGCCGGATACGGCCAACGACGCCGGCAGGTATCTTGAAGATTTTGACAAAATACAACAGTACATTCGGGAGCACTTTAAGGAGGAATTGGTTATGGCCCGCTTGTGTTCCGAAGTGGCCATGAGCCGGGCAAAGGTTTTCAGGATACTAAAGGGATCCGGCGCGGATTCGGTAAAGAAGATTCAGAAATTTTATCAGGTTGAATACGCAAAAAATCTTCTGGTCCGCTCCGAACTGAGTATTCCCTTTATTGCGGACGAAAGCGGTTTTGAAAGCGAATCGTCATTTTACCGGGTATTCAAGGAATTGACCGGCTCGCCGCCGAATCAGTACCGTCTTTCCCCGGGAGAAAAAACCGTCCCTATGGGAGTGCAGGGTTATGCCGCCTATCACCAGGCTGAGGCGGTAAAGCTGCTTAAAGAATTCTGCTGATCCGTATCCGCGGGCGGGAGCGGGCTGTATCACCGGTCATCATGGTTCGTAATCATCTATACTCCTCTATCCGCCATTCATCCCGCCAGCGGATAAGCGGCTTGCCGGAAGCGGTAAATTCTATGGGCAGCCAGACATAATCGGCAAGAGAGGTGTTTTGAGCCGTCAAAGCTTCCATTGCCTCCCTGGAAAGAACCGGTTCCCTGTCCGGGTTGAACATCCCCTCAAAAAACGCTCCTATGTCGGGCATGGTTTCGGGAAGGTCTACCAGCCAGCGATCCGCCAGGGCGATATACAGGTCTTTTTTATGGGGATGCTTAAACACGGAGCTTATCTGGGAACAAAAACTGGTACGGCTTGGATCGCCCTTGTGGGGGTCCCCCAGCAGGGTCCAGGGACCGTGGTGGAGGTCCGCCGAAGCGGCTTCCGACGGGTTGGGAAAATAGCCGGTCGTACCGGAAGTGATAAGGTAGAGTTTTCCCCTGCGGCGAAAAAAAGCGGGGGCTTCCCGCACATAAGGGGGAAAGGGCCGGGGGAAATGAGCGGAATAGTGGCCGGTCACATCGGTATAATCGTCGGTCAGGTCCGCGCAGACAAGCTCCGAGTGGACCCGCTCAAAATAAATATACGCTTTATGATCGCTCTCGTTTTGCACCAGATCAAAATCGCCGGAATTCATCCCCAGAGGGTGCAGCGTTTTGATGACGGTATAGGGCCCCAGAAACCGGTCCGCCTGGGCTATGGTCATATATTGAACGTAGTAATCCGCGTCCCGCCTGCCCATGATCTTCATCCAGAGTACGTATTTCCCGGTACGGTCGTTGTAGAGAATATGAGGGCGATCCATACTTTGAGACGGGTGGAGGGGGCTGTTCCGGTCGTTCTCCTCCGGTGGAATGAGGAGGCCCTCGTCCTTCCAGTTGTAGAGGTCCTTCGAGGAGTAGGCCCGCACCCCCCAGTGCCAGATACCGCTTCCGGGCAGGGACTTTTCCTTGTTTTCGCCGTACCAGTAAAAGGTATCGTTTTCAAAAAAGATGCTGCCCCCATGGGCCTGAATCCGGCTGCCGTTGGTGTCAAGCCAGGGCCGGCCGGGTTTGATTGAATTGTTCATAGTTGCCTCCTTATGTCTTCCAAGGCCAAATGGCTTCGCCATTTGGCCTGCGCCCAGATCCGAATGGAGATGCCCCTAAAAGCTAAGCCCCCGCAGGTAGGCATCGTAGGCGGCCTGGGCGTTCCGTGCTTCTATCCGCTGCCGTTCCTGGTCCTCATTCAGACGGTCAATGTCCGCATCCAAACCGGTAAGGCGGCGCAGGTACTCCTGGCCCTGGGGTGTTTCGCCTCCCGCGGCCTCCAGGTTTCTGCGGATCCGGTCCTGTTCGGCGGTCTGGGCGTTTTTGCGGGCCTCCGTCTCAGCCCAGGCCCTTTCCGCATCATCGGCATTCTGTCTAAGCTCTACCGCCCTTGCCAGGCTTGCCCTGACATCCGCGGGGAGTTCCTGGTTGGTTGAATAGCTTATCAGGCTTTCAGAGCGCAGACTTGTCAACACGACCCGCTCGGAAAGGGGGATCTCCTCCCGGACCAGTAGTCCGGCTTCTCCCGTTCCCCCTTCCCCCGCGGGGAGTTCCCGGATGAACCGGTAGGCCGTGGCGGTGGCCTCGTCGTAGTTCTCCGGCTCTGTCAGGACGGCCCCCTGGGTAATCGGATGCTCGATGACGATGGTTTTAGCCTCCGGCCCCGCGTTTTTGAACTGGTACCTTCGCTCAATACCCTGACGGCGGCTTATGGTCATGACTCCGCCACTCAGGTTTACCGCGGTTACGGTCCGCACGGAGCTGATGTTTGAAACCCCGGTAACGGAAAGGTCCTCTCCCCAGGAGATAAACCGTTTTTCTCCCCGGTTCAGGAATTCCAGCAGGGCATCCCCGGCATAGGAACCCCCGTCATAGACCGTTATAGGCCCTGCGGGGAGACGGAGCCCCGTGGTATTGTCCAGTTCCGCCCCTACGCCGGGGTGGATGGTCCGGCCGGACTGGGCGCCGGAGAAGATAAGAAATTTCCGGGCGCCGATCTCCCCATCCGACAGGGGGAACATGGCGCTGGTTCTGCGGTCCAGATTCACCGGGGTGTTCAGGGTAAAGCTGAACTGATCCGCCATATCCGCCCCGGTAACCGGAACCGGCCCGGCTGCTGGGGCCGCTTGGGCTGCCATCGCAGCGCGGGGCATGGGTTCGGGTTCCGGGGCAACAGCATCCGCAAAGGCATAGCTTCTCAGTCTCATATCGTTTACGGCCGTGGCCGAATCCCAGGTAACAGGGGCGGCGCTTCCGGCAATGGCCAGGGGCAGGGTAGGGCGGTCCAGATAGTAGGGGGGATAAAGATTCTGGATGAAGGATACGGGCCGCCCCGCGGCCAGGGAAAGCTCCACATCCCGCCAATCCTCGTCGCTGTCGTTGTCCACGATGGCCCAGCCCTGAAAACGGGCGCTCCCCCCCGCGGGGCCGGAGCCCCCATCCCCCAGATCCAGCCGGTAGGATACCTTCCAGACCGGAGAGGGAATGACGTAACTTATGGAGACGGGGCGGCTTCCGGTTCCGGGGAGGGACACGGTAATCTCCCTGGTATCGGAATTCCGGGAGGCCATGATAAGGTCCAGCGCCCGGTTCAGATCCGCATTTAGCTCGGTATTCGTAAAGCGGATGGCCCCGATCTCCATCAGATTGAAACTCCTTAAACCCTGGGGACTGAACAGGGAAAGCAGGACATCTCCCTGCCCTCCGCCATCAATTCCCCGGTAGTCCGCCGCGATAATTCTGCCGCGCAGGGCTTCGGGGGCCAGGATTTCCACCTCCTCCCCCCGGAGGCTTCCCAGGATCTCGGCCATGCCGGGATTGCCGGAAAGATCGATGCCCAGACTCCTCAAGGTCTCGCCCAGACTCCGCTCCGACGGGTAGCTGATCTGGGGCGATGCGGAGGCAGGATCGTTGAGCAGGAGGGATTTAAGCGCATCGTTGACCGCGGCGGCCTTGAAGGGCAGCCGCATCACCGCCGGTCCCTGCAGAGTCCGGGAATGTTCAAAAAACGAGACCCCGGAGGAATAGATAGTGATTTTTCTGAGGGGAATCACCCCTTCCTGGTTTCGGACGGTCCGGTTTTCCGTGCTGTCCGCCAGGGGCTGGGCTTCAAACCCGGACCCGGCTGCCATGATGCCGGCAAAGACCAGCATAAGCATTACCTGAAACTGTCTCATAATTTCTCCCTTGTATTAATGTGTTCGATAACTTCAGTTGTCGAACAAGTCCCTTACTGTGATGGCATGCCATCGGTGTCCTTGTCCACTGCTTTGCCGGGGGATACTTCGCTGGGCGAAATATCGCCGGGGGATATTTCGCCAGGGGAGGGCGGCAGGGGCGCGGCCCAGCCGATAAAGAGGAGCAAAAGTCCCGCGAGAAAGAAGGAGATAATCCGCAGGGCCGCCCCGGCACCGGCCTGGTCGAAGAGCAGGAATTTGGCGATATCCGCAAGGGTCAGGACGGCTCCGGCGATCCAAAGCTGCCGCAGGGATAGTCTGTTCCCCCCGATAACATGGACGATCCCGTACATCGCCCAGAGGATGAACAGGCAGAGGTGAAACACATCGGAATATACAAGTTCCCGGTAGGGGATACGGCCGTAAAAATGTACGGCCCGGGCGGTAAGGGCAACGGTATAGGCGAAGATCGCTAGATCAACGACGATAAAAAGGGACCGCTTTTTCATCGTTGGGAGATCGCCCCTCCTCATCAGGGCAGACTGCCACAGGAGGAAAAGGGCAATGCAAAAGGCTTCTTCCAGGTCCAGCGGACTGAGGATAGGGATGTAGAAGGGCAGGGGAGCGGGATCGCCGGCAGCGAAAAGGGTAATGAGGAACCAGCACCCCAAGACGCAGCTTAACATCAGGGGGAGGATATAAAATACAAGCCGCCGGCGGGCGCCTTCGGCTTCCTCCGGCGTATCTTCCGGTCTTCGATCCGGCGTTGGGCATGCTTGACGAGCGGCCAACAAACTGAGTCCGGCCATTGCGGCAAAAACGGGGAAAAGTCCCGCAAAACTTATCCAGGCGGGAGCAAGATTCCACGAAAGGGCAAGGGAACGGCCCGATGAACTTAGCACCCCCAGGCCAATACACACCATAACGACAATCCATCTTCCATGCAGATTCTCCCGCAGCGTCCTCCGTGAAAAAAAGAGCAGCAGACCCTGGACGGTAAAGAAGCTCAGCCAGGCCCACAGAAAAAGACCCCGGAAAAAATTATGACTCCACATCATCCGGGGGCGGCGCACAAAAAAGCCGGGGAGTTCAGCCATAAAAAACCACAGGGACACCAGGATTCCGCCCGCAAGGGAGGGGATTATGCCCAGACGGAACAAGGGGACCCGGAGAAACTGCGCCGCTCCGTAAAATACCAGGGCGGAGATGGAACAGATCAAAAATAGCGCCGCCCCCGGCTCATCAAGGACACGGTACATCTCGCCGGACCAGCCGCCGAACCACCAGGCAAAGGCCCAGATGCCCAGAACAAAGGGGAGGGCAGGGTACAAATGAATGGGCCGCGGCGAAGATGCGGGGGGATGTTCGCAAAAGTAAAGCATGGCCAGGGCCGAAAGGGCGATTATCAGGGAACCGGTAAATCCGGTGCTTTGGAACAGGGCCCCGCCGTGGTTGAAAAAAACTTCGGTTTCGAAGAAAAAGGCAATTGCCCCGGCGGCATGGAGAACCAGCGCCGCAACGGTGATCCTGGTCCTCTTCAGCCTGAGGCTAAAGATAAAAACCACAAGCCCTTCGACGGCCCACAGCGCGCTGGTAACCCGGGGGCTCAGTTCCAGGGGTACGGCAAGATTCGCCAGAAGGACCCCAAAGGCCGTGTAAATTTCACAGAGAATCCGTTTCCCCGATCCCCCGCCGGTTCCCCGGCGCTTCCATATCACCGCAGCCAGGAAGATATAGGCCATTGAAAAAAATATGCAGGTCAGTGCAAGGCCATGCTCCGTAGATTCAAAGACCTTCCACTGGAGCAGGGCCCCCAGCACAGGGGTTCCCAGGGCTACCGCCAGGTCAAAGGCCGGAGTATGTTCCCCCTCAAATCCCCGGATACTCAGAGCCGTGAAGATCGCAATATAGGCCAAAAAGAAGGGTTCTGCGGACCAGAAGAACCTCGGTTCATAATACCCCAGGGTCAGGACATTTGCCAAAATGAAGGTACATAAGAAGGCCAGGAGGTTAAGGCCCCCCCAGCGGCGGAAAAAACTGATGCTCAGAACCCCCAGGTCGAGGACCAGGTAATAGGCAAACAGGAAGATCCGGTTCCCCCCGGCCATGAGCAGCGGCGCGGCGAAGCCCCCAAGAAAGCCCAGCAATGCCAGGGCCTGGGAATTCTGAAACAGGGCAAGGCCCACAGCCGGAGGAACGAGGAGACTCATAAGAACCAGGCTGAGCCGGGGAGGGAAGTAGGGGGGGAGCTTATGGGCGGCAAAAACGGAAAAATAAAGAATACCGATGCCGCCCCCCTGGAGCAGCAGGAAGTAGAGGGGCCGCATCTCCCTGAAACGCCAGCCCAGAATCAGCAGGACAAGACCGGACAGGGCTGCCCCGCCGATACCCATCTCCACGGTGAAGAACCCCCGGTTTGCCAGGTAAGTAACCAGGGTGGCAAAACCGGCCAAAAGCAGGAGGATTCCCCCCACGGCCCAGAGGTTCCCCCCGTGGATAAAGGCCACCAGGGAACTTCGCAGCCCCGCCGCCGGTTCTCCGCCATTCGATCCGCCCGCGTCCCTTTCCTCCGGTACCGCTGTTTCTGTGTCCGCCGATTCCGGAACCATCGCCTCCGGTGTAGCCGCGCCGGTTTCCACCGGAAACAGCATTTCTGTTTCGGACGGCATGTCCGTCGGAAAGGGCGCTACGGTTTCCTGCCTGGCCGCCTGTAAGCTTGTCTGCTGTGGTTCTGCGGGCGGCGATTCTGCCTTCTGCTCCGGGAAGGCGCCGGAAGACCGCAGCGCCCACTCTGCGCGGTCCAGCCGTTCCCCATATTTCCGGAGAAGCTCCCCCTGGCGGGAAGTCTTTACCAGGAGGACGACAACTCCGATAACGGCAAAGAGGAACATCCCGATGATAAGAACTGCGATTCCTTCCATCACGGAAAGGATAACCTAAAATCCCCGCTCTGGGAACGAAGCCAAGAGGCCCGGGGACCCCAGGGCATCGACGTTTACTTTTGTATAAAAACTCCCACCTCACATAAGCGTCCTCGCGATACCCCGCATATCTCCTGCTCACGACATTTCTTCCCCCTCGCGGAGCAGGACAGGCGCCGTTTGTCTTGGTCGAAGGGCCAGTTGAACCAGACGAGCTTAGGTAGGGCGGCGGCGGGGCAGAGCCCCCGAAAAAACCTTTGGAATTCTCTGCCGTAGCGTATCGTAGATACGACGTATCGTAGATAGCGGAGGCAGACTCTACAAGCGTTTTTCCGGGGTGTTCCCCGGCCCTGCGGGACACGCTGTTCTGTGGGTCAAGTTTAGCCTATAGTCCGTGGCATCCCTTCGCCTGTCAGCGCAACTGAGCATTACTGGGGTCATTGACGCGGAGCGGAAGGCAGAGAATAATACTAACACATGGATAAGCTGATTTTTGTCTCCGGCGGGGTGTTGTCCGGCCTGGGGAAGGGGGTAGCCGCCTCCTCCCTGGGGGCTTTGTTGGAGGCCCGCGGCCTTAATGTCCGGATGGTCAAATGCGATCCCTATATCAATGTGGATGCCGGCACCATGAGTCCCTATCAGCATGGTGAAGTCTATGTTACCGATGACGGGGCGGAAACGGACCTGGACTTGGGGAACTATGCCCGTTTTACCAGGAGTCCCCTTTCCCGGGCCAACTCGATGACCACCGGCCAGATCTACAAAGAGGTTATCAACAAGGAGCGGGAAGGCCGTTTTTTGGGCCGCTGTGTCCAGGTTATTCCCCATATCACTGACGAGATAAAGAGCCGGATCCAGGGCATAGCCCGGGAAGATCCGGAGGTTGATGTGGTAATTGTGGAGATCGGCGGCACGGTAGGGGATATTGAATCCATCCCCTTTCTGGAAGCTGCCCGTCAGCTTATCCACGAATACGGCAGGGGCAATGCCATTTCCGTCCATCTTACCCTGATTCCCGCGGTGGCCGGCGGGGAACTCAAGACCAAGCCGACTCAGCACTCCGTCAAGGCCATGCAGGAGATGGGTGTTCAGCCGGATATCCTTATCTGCCGGGCCCCGGTGATGCTGGATGAGGCAACCCGCAGAAAAATCGCCCTTTTTACCAATGTGGAATTCGATTCGGTTTTCAGTTCCTACGATGTAAGCACCACGATCTACGAAATTCCCCTGATTTTCCACGATCAGAAGCTGGATCAGGTGGTACTGAAAAAGATGGGGGTGGAAAGCAGGCACGCCAATCTGAGCCCCTGGGTTTCCATGATGGAAAAATTCCGCTCCCGCCAGGGCAAGGTGCGCATCGGGATCGTGGGCAAGTATATGGAACTCCACGACGCCTACAAGTCCGTTTACGAGGCCCTGTTCCATGCGGGCATGGAAAACGAAGTGGAGGTGGAACTGGTCAAGGTAGATTCTTCCCGGCTGGGGGAAAGCATCGAACCGGGGGCGGCCCTGGGGGAAAGCGCCGAGGGGGGGACGGTTCACGGCATCCTGGTACCCGGCGGTTTCGGCCAGCGGGGCATCAACGGCATGGTAAGGGCGGCCTCCTGGGCCCGGGTCAACAAGGTTCCCTATTTCGGCATTTGCCTGGGGATGCATGTCATGGTCATCGAATGGGCGCGGGACGTGCTGGGCTGGGAGGACGCGGATTCCACCGAATTTGACGAGGATACCAAGCACCCGGTGATCAGTCTTTTGGCGGAACAGGCGAATGTAAAAGACTACGGCGGAACCATGCGGCTGGGGGCCAGCAGGACCGTGGCCGCCAAGGAGAGCCGGATTATGGCAGCCTACGGTTCCGGGGAAATCTGGGAACGGCACCGGCACCGCTATGAATTCTCCAACAAGTACCGGGAGGAAATGGAGAAGTCCGGGCTGAAGCTTGCCGCCTTTACCCCGGATGGGGGCCTGGTGGAATGTACGGAATGGCCGGATCATCCCTGGGGAGTAGGGGTCCAGTTCCATCCGGAGTTCAAGTCCAAGCCCACCCAGGCCGGCCCGCTGTTCCGGGAATTTATCGCCGCGGCCAGGGCGCGGATGCTGTCTGCCGGGGGGACCCTTTAGAATTCCGCCGGACATGCCGATAATGGGCCTGCCAATTTGATGATCAGGTCCTGTTAAAAAAGTAGTATACCCGGTCTTTCAAGGGGAGGAAGAAAAAGCCGGAGACAGGAGAGGAGCCCGAAATGGAAGGGACAAAGCCTTTTTTCTCCAAATTTTTTCCGCTCATACTTCTCCTGTGTTCCTCTGCTTTAAGCTGCTCCTTTGATTACGGCGGCAGTAACGGCGAAGATCTGGGGCTTCCGGACATTGTGATGGACGATGTGGAGTATGTCCGCATACGGGAGGGGGATCCCCAGGTTCGTTTCCTGGCGGAACGGGCGGAACGTTATGAGAAAAGACAGCTTATGGAAGTACAGAATTTTTCGTTCGAGCAGTTTACCAATCATGGCGAACAAATCGACTCCACCGGTCAGGCGTCTTCCGCCCGGATAGAGCTTGATTCGGGGAATATCGGCATTTCCGGCGGGGTAAGCCTCTCGGTAGATTCGGAAGATATCGTCATCGAAACCGAAAATATCTCCTGGGATGACAGGGAACGGCAGCTTGCCGTTACCCCGGAGGACACGGTGAGGATCTTTCGGGATGACGGGA
Organism: Treponema sp.; assembly: GCA_031263435.1. The sequence goes on from JAISFT010000230.1 coordinate 15,995, forward strand.
CCAGCTTCCAGGGCTATGGTTTTAAGGCCAACACCCGGAGCCGTACATGGGAGTTCTCCGGTCCCATCAGCGGTGTGTATGTCTACGAGGATAAAGAAGAAGATGACGAAAGCCGGGACACGGCGGGGACGGAGGCTCAGCGATGAGAAGTTTGTTTCGGGGATTTGCGTTGTTTGTGCTGTTCTGCGCTGCGGGCTTGGCCGGCGCCGATACCTTTACCTTCAGGGCGGATCGCGTGTTCGGCAGCCAGGCCTCCGGCCGGGAGATCATGGTGCTGGTGGGGAATGCCGAGGTCAAATCCGATAACCTGCTGCTGCGGGCCGGCAGAATCGAGATCCAGGGGGACGACAACCAGTTCATCGACTGCTCCGGCGGTGTTACCGGCCTGGATGAGGAAAAACAGATCTCCTTTCAGACTGACCGGCTCCGCTACGACCGGAAGCTTAAAATTGCCCGGCTGGAGGGGAATTCAACGCTGGAGGACCGGAAAAACGAGGTTGTTACCCGGGGCCGCTTTGTTGAATACGATGAGCAGGCGGAAGTGGTAGTTTTCCAGATTGGAGTCCGGCTTTTTAAGGACGACATGGTGTGCCGTTCCGACTATGGAGTGTACCGGCGGGAAGAAAAACTGTTGGATCTTTCGGGATTTCCGGTGGTTTTCAAAAAGGACGATGAATTCAGGGCGGATCGTATCCGGGTGGACCTGGACACCAACGATGTTACCATGGAAGGAACCGTAATCGGTTCCATGAAGGATTAACCCCGTGTAACCCGGAGGACCGTATGGCCGATGAAAATCATATTCTGGCGGTAAAGGATCTCCACAAAAAATTCGGCCGGAAAGAAGTGGTCCGGGGCGTTAATTTTTCCATGAACAACGGCGAAGTGGCGGGGCTGCTGGGGCCCAACGGCGCGGGGAAGACCACTATCTTTTATATGATCGTGGGCTTTTACCGGCCGACCGCGGGGCTTGTGTATATGGACGAGATTGATATTACCTCCAAGCCCATGTTCCTCAGGGCACGCCAGGGAATTGCCTACCTTCCGCAAGAGGCCTCGATTTTCCGTAAGCTTACTGTGGAGCAGAATATCTGGGCCATCCTGGAAAGCCGCCGGGATATCAACAAGGCCGGAAAGAAGGAACGGCTGGAGGCCCTGCTGGATGAATTCGGTATTGTAAAACTGCGCAGGCAGTACGGCTTTACCCTTTCCGGCGGAGAACGGAGGCGTACCGAGATTGCCCGGGCCCTGGCAACGGAGCCCAAGTTCCTGCTCCTGGACGAGCCCTTTGCGGGGATTGACCCCATAGCGGTTTACGAGATCAAGCGGATCATCCGCAGCCTTGCCGAAAAGGGCATAGGGGTGCTGATTACCGATCATAATGTCCGGGATACCTTAGAGATCACTACCGAAGCATTTATCATTGCCGATGGTTCCATTGCTGCCCGCGGCGGACGGGAAGAGATTCTGAATAACGAGATGGTCCGGGAAGTTTATTTGGGCAGCGAGTTCAGAATGTAAAACCCCTGCAGTTTGTCGTTTTAGCTAAAGTCAAAATCCCAATATCCGATATTTAATATGAACCGGAAAATATTATGCGCCCGTTGGGCCCACTGGTGTTTTTCGGGGAGGGATTTTTGGCCGGAAGCCGGAGATCCCGACTCATTTCCGGTAGAAATGCCGGCGGCAGGGATGCCGCAGCGGCGAGGCCGTCAGGGGATGGCACGCGCTGAAAATGCCAAGGGAGTGAATAATGATTATCAATCACAACTTGAGCGCAATGTTCGCGGACAGGTCTCTTAAAGTTACCCAGACCTATCTGGATAAGAACATGGAGAAGTTGTCCAGCGGCTTGCGCATCAACCGCGCGGGGGACGATGCCTCGGGGCTTGCGGTTTCCGAAAAACTGCGCAGCCAGATCCGCGGGTTGAACCAGGCGTCCACCAACGCCCAGACCGGTATTTCGTTCAGTCAAACAACGGAAGGCTATCTTCAGGAAACCGAAGATATTGTCCAGCGCCTGCGTGAACTGGCGGTTCAGTCTGCACATGGTATCTACACCGATGAAGACCGGATGTATATCCAGATTGAAGTTTCCGCCCTCATTGACGAAGTGGATCGGATTGCCTCCCATGCACAGTTCAATGGGATGAATCTGATGACCGGCCGTTTTGCGCGGCTCGTTGGTGAAAACGTTGTTACTGCCTCCATGTGGTTCCATATCGGCGCCAATATGGATCAGCGGGAACAGGTGTTCATCGGCACCATGACTGCAAAGGGTCTCGGTATCCGGAATGTTGGTGATGACTCGATTCTTTCAATGTCCGGTCTGGACAGCGCCAACCGCGCCATCGGAACCCTCGATCAGGCGATTAAGATCATCAACAAGCAAAGGGCCGATCTTGGCGCCTACCAGAACCGCCTGGAACATGCGGTCCGCGGTTTGGATGTGGGAGCCGAAAATATGCAGGCTTCCGAATCCCGCATCCGCGATACCAACATGGCAAACGAGATGGTTTGGTACACCAAGAACCAGATCCTCAACCAGTCCGGTACTGCCATGCTTGCCCAGGCCAACCAGCGGGGCCAGTCCGTGCTTCAGCTTCTCCAGTAAGACGGGAAATCGTTTCCGAAAAAGGGCGCCCTTCCGGCCATGCCGGAACAGCGCCTTTTTTTTGTCCTGTCCGGGGCCGTATAAATGCCATAATTTTTTCTTCCCAATAACAACGAAAAGGGCGGGGACAAGCCCCGCCCTGTAAAAGCACGTTACAAATGCAACAGGCTGCTAGAACGCGATATCGCTGCGGCTGTTTGCCTTCTGGGTCATGAAGTCCAGGAAGCGCAGGAAGAGTCCGTTCTCCTGGGTTCTCAGGTAATTTTGAAAGGACAGGAGAATCTGGCGGGCTTCCGCTTCGGTGGCGGCGAAGTAGGCCCGTTCACGGTAGGTCTTCTCGGGATCCCCTTCAAAGGCGAAGGCGCTGACCCTGGAGTACTCAGGGAATTCTGTTTCGAATGCGTTAATAGCGTAGCCGGGGAACTGTACGGCGGGTCGAAGTCTCTTATAGGCTTCAAGTTCTGCTACGGCAGCGTCCGCCTCACCCACTCCGGATTCCCCAAACCAATCGATTCTTAATTGAGTGGCAGTTAGACATCCGGGAATATAATGAGCACCTACTGCACGCAGATCGTCTTCCCAACTGGTATCACCGCTGGCCTTGCGTCGCAGCAGATCGGAAGTGATTCGGGGCTGGCCCTGGGCATTGCGGACAAAAGTCTGCCCTTCAATGCCGTATGCGGCCAGGGTCATGCCTTCCGGTGTATTGAGGTAGTCGATGTACCTGAAGGCTGCGTCCAGGTCCTTGCAGGTCTTGGGGAAAAAGATGACCCCCGAACCCGAAGCGCCCATGCTTTCTACTTGTACCAGTGGATTCCCATCTCTATCGTTCATGGGTCCCACGGGGATGTAGCGCATTTCAGGATTGGAGTTGTACAGGCCCGTCAGCTTGGTGGAATTAATGCCCACGCTGTACTGAGCAGCGAAGAATAAGGCCGTGCCGTTCCCCACTTTCTGATCCGCCAGGGTGTCGGCGGTGGTGAAACATTCTTTATCCAGAATATTTTGATTTACAAGCCGCCAGGTAAACAAACACCGGTCAAGCCATGCCTGGGTCAGCCATTCATGGGTAGCGGTACCATCAGGGTTCCTTACATAATTGGTCAGGTCCTGGGGCATAAAACTCTCCCCATAACGGTAGTGGTCCCAGCCCTGGTGGTAGGTGGTGGCCACGATGGTGGGGTTCCCGTTGACGTCCCTAAAGCCGTAGTCCCGGGCCTTTACCATGAAATCGTAGAGTTGTTCAGGAGTCTTGATGGATTTTTCATCGATCCCCAAGGCCCTGGGTACGTCACCGCGGACAAACACACCGTAGGCCCAGTTGGTGATGTTCTCCGTATTACCGGGGATTCCAGAGGGAATCACGTATAAATTACCGCCAAACATGGGGTCTGTCAGATCGGTTTCCAGGTACTTTTGAGAGACGACGCCAACATCGTAGACGCGCTTCACGTTGGGGTATTTTTCCAGCATATCCTCAATGGGGAGCAGCATACCCTGGGAGGCGGCCCGCTTGATTACACCGGTTTCCCCGGTGTTCCCGCCCCAGAAGGGACCGTTTACGATGTCCGGCATATCACCGGAGGCGAACATAAGGTTCAGCCGTTCCGTTTCGCTCATCATAATGCCTTCGATCTCCACGGTAACGCCGGTTTTTTCCCGAATCGCCCGAGCTACAGGGTTGTTGTACTGGTCGGTGGGGACCTTGATTCCGCCATTCCAGCACTGGAGCATCGTCAGCCGCACGTCATTGGCGGCCGTTGCCGTCCGTCCGCGGGCCCACAGACCCTGGGTTATGATAGCCATAACCGCAACGAGAACAAGAACTCGTTTCATAAAACTCTCCTTCCTCAAAGATTTTGCATCCCACGAGTGCAGACACACTCCTTGGACGCGTTTATCCATAAACCGCCGGGGCGGTAAACGGCTAACCTTTAACAGCGCCGATCATGACGCCTTTGACGTAGTACTTCTGTAAGAACGGGTACACCACTACGATGGGCATCGTGAGGATCATCACAAAGGCCATCTGCAGGGACTGGGGCGTAAAAGTACGCATGGCCTGGATTAAGGTTTCCTGCCCCGGCTTCATTGCGGTGGGTGAAGATTCGCGTAACAGCTTTTGCAGCAAAGTGGCGGCGGGGAACAGGGCTGTGCGGCTCTGGTAATAGGCGCCGGTAAACCAGTCGTTCCAGTGGCCCACCCCGATAAACAGGGCCAGCGTAGCAATAATGGGCATGGCAAGGGGTACATATATCTGGAACAGCACCCGGCCATGACCGGCTCCGTCTATTTGAGCGGACTCCCTCATTTCTGTGGGGATGGTTTGGAAATAGGTACGCATCAGCAGGAAGTTAAAGAAACTGTAGATGCCGGGAATAATGTAGAGCAAAAAACTCCGTGTAAGCCCCAGGTCCCGAAGCAGGATATAATAGGGAATCATGCCGCCGCCGAAGATCGTGGTGAAGTAAAAGAAGAACGTAAAGAAAGTGCGGCCGGGAGTTTCCATGATTACGGCGTAGGAAATAAGCATGGTAAAAAACAGGCCCAGCACTACGCCCAGGGCTGTGCGCGCCACAGAGATGATGAGGGAGTCGAAAATACGCGGGTCCTGAAAGGCCCGGGTATAATTTTCCAGGGTAAAGGCCCGGGGCCAGAGGTACACACCGCCCCGTGTAAAGTCGCTGCCCACGTTGAAGGAGGCCACCAGCACATACCAGAACGGGTACAGGGTAATCAGGCCGAAGAGGGCCAGAAAGACTACGTTAAAAACCTGAAACGCCCGTTGAGATGCCGACACAGATTTCATCTTCTCACTCCTCCTTGTTGCCCACAGTTCCCCGGACAAGGCCCTTAAAAAATTCCAACCTCAAAAAAACGCTTGGCAGTCCAGTTGGTGATGAGGACCAGAACAAACGAAAATACCGATTTAAAAAGACCGATGGCCGAGGCATATTCGAATTTGCCGTAGTTAAGGCCGGTCTTTAGCGTAAAGGTGTCCAGGATTTCCGATATGAGCATGTTGGCCGGCTGCTGCAGAAGCAGGATCTGATCGAAACCCGCATTCAAAAGACCGCCAATGGCAAAGATAAGCATGATGCCGATGGTTGTTTTAATGCCGGGCAGGGTAATGTACCAGGTACACTTTAACCGCCCCGCCCCGTCCAGATAGGCCGACTCGTAGAGTTCCGGGTTGATGCCGGACAGGGCGGACAGGTAGATGATGGAGCCCCAACCTGCCCCCTTCCAGATGTCCGAAAGGACCACCAGGGGGTAGAAAAACCGTTCCTCCCCCAGGAAAAAGAGGCTTGAAAAGCCCAGGCGGTTACGGATGTTGTTGACGATGCCGCCGTAGGGGCTGAACACCACGGTCATCAGGCTGACCACTACCACCCAGGAGACGAAGTTGGGCAGGTAGCTCATGGTTTGGATGGCCCGTTTGAACCGGGGGAGGCGGAGTTCGTTCAACAGCAGGGCCAGGATTATGGGAGCGGGGAAACACAGGAGGATTTTAAGGCCGCTGATGACGAGGGTGTTACGGATGACTTCCCAGAATTCGAGGGAAGAGATGAAGGTGCGGAAATGTTTTAGTCCTGCCCAGGG
>JAISFT010000264.1 GCA_031263435.1 Treponema sp.
TTTTTATACAATCCACACCCCCCCCCCCCCCCCCCCCATATTGTGCCGGCGTAATTTGTCATTCCCTCAACATAACAAAATCCCGTTTTTTCCGCTGCCGCGGTTTTCCCATATTCTCAACCATGCAAGTGCAGGCTTGGCCTGTAGGCCGTCCTGTAAAATAAGCGATAAGGAGAATGAAGATGAAAAAGGTTTTTTTAGTTGTGCTGTTGTGTCTGGGCGTTTCGGTGGTCTTTGCCGCGGGCAGGCGGGCCCAGACCGGTTCCGAATCGGGGGTAATTGAGGTAACCATACCCCACTACAAGTCCGGACAGAACGTGGGGGGCCTGTTTTTTCTGCCCCAGGTGGAGCGGTTTAACGCCGCCTATGCGGGGAGATACAAACTGACCATCGAGGAACTGGTCCAGGATATGTACGGTCCCAAGATGCAGCAGTTAAGCCAGCAGAGAATGCTGCCTGCACTGGTAGAAGGGGGTTTTCAGGAGTGGATAGAGGAATTCGTAATCCCCGGCAATATGTTCGTGGACCAGAAACCCTGGCTGGATAGCAGACCCGAGCTGAAAGACCGCCTTATCCCGGCCTCACTGGAGTACAACACCAAGGGGGGGAAGATCTTTTCCATCACCTATCCCGCGGTCAGACCCATCGGTATCTACTACAACGCCGGCCTGTACCAGCCTTCAAAACCCTTCTCCCAGATGAACTGGGATCAGGTAATGGCCGAACTGGGGAATAACAAAATAGCCTTCATGACCAGTGAAAATGCCTGGACCACCATGCTGGTCCTGTCCTCCCTCATTGCGGTCCAGCCCGGCGGGGCGGAGTGGCTCAGGACGGGGGCCCGGGTTGCCAAGATCGCCGATTTCAACACCCCCGTCATGATAAACGCGGTAGCCAAACTCCAGGAACTTCTGCAGAACTACGCCTCCGCCAATAGCCTGGGGGCCGCCTATGCCGATGCGGCGAATAACTTCATGTCCCGGCGTTCCGCGCTGATCGCCAACGGCAGTTGGATGATCGGGGACTTTGCGCCGGATAATTCCTCCAAGTGGTCCAACGGCTTTAACGGCGCCGATGTTCGCGGGGACGTGTTCCCCGGCAACGTGGCTATCGGCGGGGACGGGGCAGGTTACGGCTGGTGGATCCCCAGCACCGCCACGGCGGCGGAGCAGGAACTGGCCAGGGCCTTTATCGAATTCGTCATGTCTCCGGCGGAGCTGGAAGCCTATATGCTCAGCGAAGGGGGCGCCACTCCCCGGATGCAGGTGAGCCAGCAGTTCCTGACCGAGCGGGCAAAGAACCGCCTGCTGGACGAGTATTCCGGCGCGATAAATTCCGATACCATCCTCAGCTTTTCTTTCGAAGACGCGGTACAGACTTCAATCGCCGAAGATCTGGGACGGATTCTGCCCCTGCTCATCAACGGTTCCATGACCCCGGCCCAGTTCTGCCAGGACCTTACCAACAGGGCCCGGGAAAGCGCCCGCTAGGCTTCGCTTTGGGTAAAGAGGGGGGCCCGCGCCCCCTCTTTTATTGGTCCGCGCCGGGGCTTTGACCGGTTTCTATCAACAGTAAAGGTACCATGAAAACGGCAGCGATCAGCAGACTGGAACGCCGGAATTTGCCGTGGATATATTTATTTCTCCTCCCCACCCTCGTCATGTTCCTCGTGTTTTATCTGTGGCCCATTCTAACGGTGATCTACACCAGCTTTACCAAGTGGAACGGCATGACCCGGCCGGAATGGATAGGCATTACCAATTATACACGGCTGGTCCGTTTTCAAAGTTTCCTCATGTCCCTCAGGAATCTGGGCCTCTGGGCCCTTATCGCCGCGGTCCTTCATACTATTTTTGGGGTCCTGGTGGCCCTGGCCTTTTTCAAAGGCCCCCCGGGCTGGAAATTTGTCCGGACCGTGTTCATGATCCCCAATGTCATCTCCGGTGCGGCCTGGGCCATGATCTACCGCTTCCTCTTTAACAATGATTTCGGCCTGCTCAACAACATTATCCGTGTCTTTAACCGGGATTTTAGCGTCAACTGGTTTTTTGAAAGTCCCGCGGCCTTTTGGGCCATCACCTTTACCTGGCTTTTCTACGCCGTCGTCATCACCCTGGTGGTCCTCTCCGATCTTATGGCCATCCCCGAAGATGTCCACGAGGCGGCCATTATCGACGGGGCTTCGGGCTTCCAGATCATGACCCGGATAGACCTGCCCCTCTGCCGCTTTTCCATCGGTACCAGTGTCATCATGGGGGTTACCTCCCGAATTTCCATGTACGAAGCCATTGCCCTGACCTCCCGGGGGGGACCCGGGGATGATACCATGAGTCTTTCCCTTATCCTGGTTAAACAGATTTCCGATTTTAACTACGGTCTTGCCAACGCCGCCGCCATGGTAATGCTCATCCTGGGGGCCGTTTTTATGCTGATATGCAACCGTTTGTTCAGGATGAACGATCCGGTATAGGAGGAACTATGGACGCCCTGCCGCGGTGGAAAAAGAAACACTATGTGGAACAAACGGTTTTTTATGTTTTGGTGTATATGCTCTTTGCCTTTGTGGTAGTAGTCTCCGTGGGACCCCTGCTCTGGGTTATGATTTCCTCGTTCAAAACAAATGCGGAGATCCTTACCGAACCCTTCGCTCTGCCCAAAAAAATTGATTTTGGCCCCTATATCTCGGTTATTAAGGGCAACAACTTCATGCGCTATGCCTTAAACTCGGTGATCATCAGCACCACCTCCACGGCAGGTTCCCTGATCATGTACGCCATGGGGGCCTATGTTTTTGCGCGGTTTAACTTTCCCTTCAAAAATGTTCTTTTCGCGCTGTTTGTCCTGACCATGCTGGTGCCGGGCCATACCAAGACCCAGCCTATTTTTTACATCATCATGAAACTGAACCTCTACAACACCCGGACGGGCATAGGCTTGGTTTACCTGTCGGGGGGCATAGCGATGAGTCTTTTTGTGATGCGGGCCGCGTTTATGGCGATCCCCAAGGAGATGAGCGAGGCGGCCGTCATTGACGGCATCGGGTTCTTCAGGAATTTCTGGCAGATGCACGTACCCCTGGCAAAGAACGGCCTGGCTACCGCGGGGATCCTCATGTTCCTGGGGAACTGGAACGAGTATTTCTATGCGTCCCTCCTCTCCGCCTCTGCCGCGAGCCGTACCCTGCCCTATGCGCTGGCCTTTTTTACGGAAGCCTATTCTTACGATTACACCAGAATGTTTGCCGCCCTTACGCTTATCATCCTGCCGGGCATTATCATCTACGCCGTTTCCCAGGAGCAGGTTCAGGTTTCCATCACCTCCGGCAGCGTAAAGGGCTAAGCCCGCCCTTTTGCCCTGAACGCGCCCCAGGGCTCCTGTACCGGCAAATTTAACAGTACGAAAAATAGCCGCGGATTCTGCGGGGAAAAGCGCCTATTTTGCGCCCGAAGGGCGGCGCCATGGATGGCGCTGTTTCCATTGCTATCCGCCTGTGGCGGATAGTTGGATTTTGCCTGTGGCAAAATCCAAGGCCAAAAACCGGGCAGGGATGCCGGTTTTTGGCCCGCGCAAGGGATAGAAGCGGAAATACCGCAGACCCCCGGCCCAAAAAGGTGCCTGCGCCATTCTGGCGACACCGTTTCGGGCCGGGGGTCGAGGAATAGTAGCGGATAGCCCGGATTCCGGTCCGCAGGACCGGAAATGCGCCCCAAAGCAGATGATTTTTACCTCTTTACAGGATACAAAAGATACTTTAATATACAGTATTTCAATTTCATATCAGGAGTTCTTCATGAGTTCAATGTTTGTCGATTCAGTGCTGGCAACGGTGGTTTCCCGGAATCCGGCGGAGCCTGAATTTATTCAGGCCGTGAGAGAAGTGGTCGAGTCCCTGGATCCGGTGATTCAGAAAAAACCGGAAATCGCAAAGCTACAAATCGTGGAGAGGATTGTGGAGCCCGAGCGGCAGGTGCTGTTCCGGGTCCCCTGGGTGGACG
>JAISFT010000154.1 GCA_031263435.1 Treponema sp.
GGTTTTCAATGACCACATCCCCCAGGGTTTGGTATGAAAAAGGGTGCCTCGGTATGGAGACCATAGTTTTGCTTCCCAGTTCGACCGCCTCTTTCAGACGCCCCTCAAAGATAAGCTCCCGTACCCGGGGAAGCGCGGCGAGTCCCTTGGGGTTCAGCTTATCCACCGGCTTGCCTTCCCAGATCGAATCTTCGTTCAAAGACACCAGATCCCTGTTGGCGCCGCCGTAGAGCATGGCCCCCAGCCTGCCGTTCCCAACAGGAAGCGCTTCAATCCAGTTTTCGGCCGGAACCTTGTACCACAGCAATTTTGTTTTCGAATCAGCCATTCCGCAATCCTCCTTTGCGGATGCTATCCCCTTCGGCCTGTAAATTCAATCAACACTTTAGGGCGGCAATTAAAATCTTCATTTTTCTATTTGGGCGCATCGGACCTTTCAGGTCCGTGCTGTAAGGAAATGATTATACAGCATCTCCATTCGGAGATGGGCGCATCCGGCCACTTGCGTGGCCGGACCGGGCTTTCCGCTCCAATAAAAACGCCATTGTTCCCTGAAAGTGGAATTTGGGGCTTGCCCCAAATTCCAAAAGTAAAACCGCTTTAGCGTTTTTATTCCGCTTCAATCCCTTGCGCGTCGCCGGGGCGGCGCATGGCAGGCCCCGGGAACGCGCACGAGATAGAAGGGGCGCTACAGACCCGGAGAATCTTTCGCGTTTGCGGCGCCGGACGGCGCCGCAAACGGTGCGCGGCCGTCATAGGCGGCCTAAACATAAAATCTACCGTTTGGATGACGCTTAGCTGCTAATTTTTGGTTAAAGTAAAAGTTTCCCCATTAAAGACAGCCGTCAGGGTTTTACCGGAAAGGGTTGCTGTTTGGTCAGGTACACCCTCTTGCTTCATGGTGGCGATATTCCCGCTGTAGGTATAGGTACCTGATGCCTCCAGGTCGCCATCTACCCTGACCTCCCAGGTAGTTTCGGCTACTACGAGGGTAATAACATGCCCCCCCTCTATGTTGCCGGTATAGGTCCCCACAAAGGGGTTGCTGTCATCCTCGTCTTTGCAGCCGGCAAGGCCAAGCCCAAGTCCCAATACCAGGATAACGCCCAGTAGTACCATGAAAATACGTGCTTGTTTTCTCATACAAGCCTCCTTGTGATGGTTTGATGGTCCTGTTTTTGGTCCATCTTTACTGAAATATCAGTATTTTACGTTTATGTTACACCAATATATCAGTATGATCAAGCATAAAATACTGAGATTGCTGTATTTTTTTTATGATGGGGATGAGTTTCAGGGAGAATTTAAGGGTCGAACTTGACTACCTTAACCTGACCGTTAAAGAACTGAGCGCAAAAACCGGCATTGCCAAGAAAACCCTGGATTGCTATCTGGCGACCAAGGCTACCATGCCGCCGGCCGATACCGCGGTAAGGATAGCCAACGCCCTTTCGGTATCGGTTGAGTACCTGGTTACCGGAAAAAAAGACGAAAAAAGAACCCTGCCCCTGCCTGCCGATGACCACACTATCAGGTCAATTATCCAGGTAATCCTGACACTCAACGCAAAAGACAACGAAATTATCCTTGAACTGGCAAAGATTCTCAAAAAACAGGCCACCTAGTATCCAGACATGATTCAAACCGTGGGTTTTGTTTTGGGCGCATTTCCGGCGTGAAGCGCCGGAAACCGGGCTATCCGGGGCTCCGCTATCGCTCCGGCCTCCTCGGACTGCCCCTTCGGGTCAGTCCTGCGGTGGCCGCTCCGCGCCCCTCCTATCCCTTGCGCGGTTCCGTGTTTGGGGCATTTTTTTGGAAAAAACCCACATTTTCAAAGTAGACGGGATACTAGCAGGCTGACAGCAAAAAAATGCGGCTCCACCTTCCCCCGGTGCAAAACCGTACTGCACAGCGAAAGCCGGCATGGATGCCGGCTACAGTAGTTTCATAAGTTTTTTGCTTCGCAAAAAACTTACAGCTCAAAAATGGCAAGGATGCCGGATTGCGCCCGAAGGGGCGGCGGCAGGATGCCGCTGTAACCACGGCTATCCGCTGCAGGCGGATAGATGGATTTTGCCACAGGCAAAATCCAATGTCTTAATCCGCCACGGATGGCGGATTAAGACACGCGCAAGGGATAGAAGCGGAATAAAAACGCTAAAGCGTTTTTATTTTCGGAGTTTGGGGCAGGCCCCAAACTCCACTCCCGGGGAAGAGGCGTTTTTATTGGAGCGGATAGCCCGGTCCGCCGCCCAAGAGGGCGGCGGATGCGCCCAAAATCTTAAAAATCTTTGTAATGTTAAACCACTGCCGGGGGTGTTGCGGGAGAAACTGGACAAACATATACTGGGTTTGTCAGGAAAGAATGCAGTAACCCGTTTGGATGCCGGAATCCGGCGCCGGGATGGGACTGTGGGAGGAAACATGGCCCATTGTGTGGTTTCCGGTGCGGAAGCCATTCTGGATAAAGAATTCCCCGTTTTGGACAAGGGGTTTGTACGGCTGGTGGACTATCTGGGGGGGGATGATCGGGTAGTCCAGTCGGCCCGGGTATCCTATGGGGCGGGGACCAGGAGCCGCCGCGAAGATGCGGGGTTAATTGATTACCTTTTGCGCAACCGCCATACCAGCCCTTTTGAACAGGTAATACTTACGTTCCATGTCAAACTTCCTATTTTTGTGGCCCGCCAGTGGATTCGCCACCGCACCGCCCGGGTCAACGAGCTGTCCGGCCGGTATTCGATTATGAAGGACGATTTTTACCTGCCGGCAGCGGAGGATCTGGCCCTGCAGAGCGATGACAACAAACAGGGCCGCCGGGAAGACGCCCTGGAACCGGGGCAGGCGGATGAACTGCGCGGTGCCCTTGAACAGGCCCAGCAGGAGGCCTACCATGACTACAGCGCCCTTGTGGACCGGGGTATTGCCCGGGAGCTGGCCCGGATCAACCTGCCCCTGTCCCTCTATACCGAATGGTACTGGCAGATCGATCTGCACAACCTGTTCCACTTTTTGGAACTCAGGCTGGACAGCCATGCCCAAAGGGAAATCCGGTTCTACGCCCAGGTTCTTTTGGATATTGCCCGAAAGGTTGCCCCGCTCTGCTGCGAATCCTTTGAACGGTACAGCCTGGGGGCGGTACATTTTTCCCGGGATGAATTTGCCGAACTTAAACGCCGGCTGGCCGGGGATGCCGATAAACCGGACACCAGTAACCCGGACGATGACCGCGCCGGGGACAGGGAAAAGGATGCCGAAGAGAGCGCCGCTTGTAGCGGCGGCCCTTCCCTGTCGGGCAAGGCTTTGGAACGTTTTGAAGCAAAATTACATACGGGGAGGCAGTTGTGAAAGAACCGATATTGGTGGTCCTGGCGGCCGGCATGGGAAGCCGCTACGGCGGCCTGAAGCAGATGGATAAACTGGGGTCCAATGGGGAGGCCCTGTTGGATTACTCGGTCTTCGATGCCCTGCGGAGCGGTTTTAAGAAGATCATCTTTATCATCCGCCATGACATAGAGAAGGATTTCCGGGAGATCGTCCTGGCCCGCATGGGGAGCGCCGTTCCCTACAGCCTGGCCTTCCAGGACCTGGACAGCCTTATTCCCCAGCATATCTGGCAGGAGGTACAAAAACTGGGGCGGACCAAGCCCTGGGGTACAAGCCATGCCCTGCTCTGCGCGGCGGATCAGATCGACGCCCCCTTTGCGGTCATCAACGCCGATGATTTTTACGGCCGGGAGGCCTATACCGTCCTGGGGGACTACCTTTCCTCCCTGTCCGGCGCATCATCTGACGCTGCGGTCGGTGCTGCGGCTGACGCCGCCATTGTTCCCTACCGGCTGGAACCAACCCTGAGCCCCCAGGGCTCTGTGGCCCGGGGGGTCTGCGAGGTAAAAGAGGGCTACCTTATTTCGGTGGAGGAGCTTCTTGCCATCAAGAAAGAGGGGAACATCATCTACAACACCAATTCTGATACGACCAAACGGGAACTGGCCCCGGACACGCCGGTATCAATGAATTTTTGGGGCTTCCCGGAGAGCATCCTGCCGGAATTCAAAAAATATTTCGATGCCTTTATTAACGCCTCGTTTGGAGACATCAAGAGCGAGTGCTACATCCCCAGGGCGGCGGATCATTTTATCAGGCAGGGTATTATCCGCATCAGGTCCCTGCCGGCACATTCGGAATGGTTTGGCGTTACCTACAAGGACGACAAGGCCGCCGCGGTACGGCGAATCGCCGAACTGACCGCCCAGGGTGTTTATCCGGCAAGGCTCTGGTAAGGGGCCCGCGGGTGGGACAATCCATAGGGCCGGAGGCCGGCGGGGGACTGCGGCCGGCAGTTCCCGAAGACGCCCCCGGAATTGCGGAGATCTACAACTACTACATCAAAAACACGGTGATCACCTTTGAAGAAGAGCTGGTTGACTCCCGGACAATGGCGGGGCGGATCGAAGAGGTAATCCCCCGGTATCCCTGGTTTGTGTGGGAAGCGGGGGGGGAACTTGTGGCCTATGCCTATGCCCATGCCTGGAACGAGCGGACAGCCTACCGCTTTGCGGCGGAGGATTCGGTCTACCTTAAGCCCGGCTGGGAACGGCGGGGTATCGGCCGGCGGCTTCTGGAACGGTTGATAGAGGAACTGCGGCAGCGGCAGATCCATGTACTGATGTCGGTGATCACCGTACCCAACCCGGCAAGCGTGGGGCTCCACGAAAGGCTGGCCTTCAAAAAAACCGGCCAATTCGACGCGATTGGCTTTAAGCATGGCCGGTGGCTTGATGTGGGTTACTGGGAACTGATCCTGGACGCCCGGGGAGGCGGGCCCGCAGAAGGGGGTGCCGGAAGGGAGGACGAAAAATGAGCGGGGGGCTGGTTTTTTTCTGGACTGCTTTTCTGGCCTTCCTCCCCATATCGGAGCTGAGGGGGGCCATTCCGTTTGCCATTGCCAATGGGATTCCCTGGTACATTGCCTGTCCCTACGCGGTGATCCTGAACGCCCTGGTGGCTCCGGTGTGCTGGATTTTCCTTTCTACACTGCACAAACTGCTCCTTAGGGTAAGGGTCTACGCCGATTTTTTTAACCGTTTTGTGGAACGGGCCCGGAAAAAGCTGCAGGGCAGCGTGGAAAAGTGGGGCTGGCTTGCCATTGCCATTTTTGTGGCTATCCCCCTGCCCTTCACCGGCGCCTGGACGGGAACCCTGGGGGCATGGGTCCTGGGGCTGCGAAAGGGCCGTACCCTTTTGGCAGTGATCCTGGGGGTTGTCTGCGCGGGGATCATTGTTACTGCTGTGGTAGGCTTGGGAATCCGGGCCTTTGATTTATTTATTAAACAGGTACATCTGGCAGCCTGAACGCCGGGGGGCGGCCTGCCGGATCTTCCCCGGCAAGCCGGGCCCTCCCTTCCCAGCAACGACGAATTTTCTCCTCGGCAGCCCTGCGGGCTTCTTCGGCCTGCCGGGCCTCTTCGGCTTTGCGCTCCTCCTCTGTCTGCCGGGTTTCGACAACGCCGGAGGGATCTTCGCCTCCAAAATCCCACCAGTGTTCTACACCGGCGCAGCCCGGCAAAACGAGGGTAAGGGCAAAAGCCGCAAGAAGGGCCGCAAACCGGGCCGGTTTATCCCCGCGGTTCAACGTTTTACCGTAAAAAACAGGGTGAATTTTGTGTTATCCGCGGAAATGCCGGAACTAATGGTCATCAGATCCATTGCCACCGCTTCGGTGAAATTAAGGGTAAGCCCCGAGGCAAAACGGGCGGAGGGCAGATCAACGGTCCTGGTGGTTGTTTTGGGAACCGCTACGCCGGCACTCTCCCCCTGGACAGTAAGTTCCCGGAACGAGAACAGCGTGAGCCCCAAACCTGCATACAGGGAGAAATGATTGGGGATCAACCGGAAACTGGCGCCGATGGAGAAATCCGGATTGACGGCCAGGCTGGTAGTTGAAGAAGAATAATCCGTTGTGCTGTCCTGCTG
>JAISFT010000015.1 GCA_031263435.1 Treponema sp.
ACCCTGGTGGTTCCCGGTCTGAACGACAGCGATGCGGAACTTGAAAGATGCACGGAATTTATCGCCGCCCTGGAGGCCGAACCCGTCCGGCAGGGAAATGATCCGGCGGAACCCGTTAAAAAGGGGCCGGCCACGATAGCGGCCGTGGGACCGGCAGCAAAGCGGCCTGTCCCCTGGCATCTTTCCGCCTACCATCCCTCGTACCGCTGGGATGCGCCCCCCACAGACAGCGCGGCATTGCTGCGTCTGGCGGAGCGGGCCCGGAAAACCCTGCCCTATGTCTACACCGGCAATATCGCCGGGGAGAAAAACGACACCCCCTGCCCGCACTGCGGCGCAGTCCTGGTCCGCCGCCGGGCTTACCGGGTAGAAAGCCGCATCCTTCCTGTCCTTCCCGGTGCAAAGCCCACCCCAGAAGCACCAGAGACCGCGGAGGGACCGGCAGCCAAAGCCCCACGGCCCTGCCGCTGCGCCTCCTGCGGAGGGGCTGTACCGGTGTACTGGTAGCCCGGTATACCGGGCCAACGGTTTTATATCCGGTCCTATTTGTACTGGACCTTGGTATTCACCGCGGCCCGGGAAGAGGCGGCGCTTTGGGCGTCTACATTGCCCTGCACCCTGCCCACCCTTACCAGGACGATGGCGTTATGCCCCGCGGGAAGGGACAGTTGACTCTTAAGATTCTGGTTAACGCTGTCTATGGGGCCGGTGTAGATTCGGGAACCGTAACCCAGGGCCTGGGCCGCCAGGTACATACTCTGGGCTGCTAAAGCGCAGTCCAGGATCTGCCGGCCGTTGGTTCTGCCATCCCCCTCGGCGGAAATTACGATAAGCACGTTCCCGTCTTCGTTGTTGGACACAATCTGCCGGGCCAGGGCGGGGCTCCGTACCACGGTGAACATCCAGGGCTGCCGGTTGTTGGCGCTGGGGGAACGGATACCTGCCAAGAGGATCTGATCCAGATCTCCCTGGGTGATGGCGCCGGCGGTAAAATTCCGTGCCGCATAGTGATTCAAAATGGCCTGAACGCCGCTTCGATTCTCCTGGGCCCCTGCCAGACCGGCAAAAAACATCAGGACAACGCAAAAAAGGCTGATTCTTTTCATTATTCCGGACTCCCCTTACTGTTGATGGATTACCCGGCCCGGCCGGGCGTTCCTATCATACGCCGCTTTGACGGCAATTGAAAGACATTGAACGAAAGATTATAGTTAAAACCAGGCTTTGAGACTTGGTACGTGAAACGTTTTTGCAAAAGAGGCAATCACCATGCCCGATTCGGGAATTATACCAGCAGATCCAAAAGCAGAGCAGGGGAAGAATGTTATGGCCGGAAATTACGATTTTACCATTGAAGAATTGGGAAAACGAAATATAAAATCTCCTATTGCCTTGTCGAAGGTGGCAGGGGATTTTATCGCAAACTATGTAACAGATGATCAGTTTATCCGTCTGGAAACCGGTGTAAAGCTGGGGGCCCAGACAGCGATAAAGCGGAACCAGGTACTGGAATGTGCCGGACCCCGGGAGATGATCTACTTTACCCCCGCCCATGTTCATGCGGGGATCGTAAGCTGCGGGGGCCTGTGCCCCGGCATCAACGATGTAATCCGGGCCATTGTCCGCTGTCTGTGGTACCGCTACGGGGTCAAGCGAATTTCGGGGATTCGATACGGCTATCTGGGCTTTCTGCCGGAATATCAATACGGGGTCAAAGCCCTGAACCCGGATATTGTGGATGATATCCACAAACTGGGGGGCACTTACCTGGGCAGCGCCCGGGGAGGCGGTAAAGAAGTTATCAAAATTGTTGACGCCATAGAACAGTTGAATATGAACATGGTCTTTACCATCGGCGGGGATGGGACCCAGCGGGGCAACCTGGACATTGCCGAAGAGATCGAGAAAAGGAAACTTAAAATTGTCATGGTGGGGATCCCCAAAACCGTGGACAACGATTTTGCCATAATTCAACGGTCCTTTGGGTTCGATACCGCGGTGGATAAGGCCGTAGAAGTAGTGGCCGCGGCCCACATGGAGGCCAGTTCCGCGATTAACGGCATCGGGCTGGTAAAGGTTATGGGCCGGGAATCGGGCTTTATTGCCGCCCATACCGCCCTTGCCAGCCACGAGGTAAACTTTGTCCTTATTCCGGAAGTACCCTTTAACCTGGAAGGATACAACGGCTTCCTGCGGCACCTGGAGGATCGGCTTAACCGGCGGCACCACGCGGTCATCGTCGTGGCGGAAGGGGCCATGCAGGATCAGTTGCAGACGGATCGGAAAACCGATGCCGGGGGCAACCTTAAATTGGTGGATGTGGGAACCTACCTGCGGGACCGGATCATCCGTTATTTTGAGGAACAAAAAGTAGAGATCAACCTGAAATACATCGATCCCAGCTACATCATCCGGTCTTCTCCGGCGAATCCCATAGATTCAATTTACTGCGAACGGCTGGGCAACGCCGCGGCCCACGCTGCCATGGCCGGAAAAACCAAGCTGATAATCGGCCTGGTAAACAACGAGTTTGTTCACCTCCCCGTTAAAGCGGTAATTTCCCACCGGAACAAAGTAGACCCCGAGGGGAATCTGTGGCGGGACACCCTGGATGCCACTCATCAACCCGGTTTGATGGTGAATGCTTTCGAGACCAAGTAGCCCGGCGGCCTGCGATTCCTGTTACCTTCGCCGGAATTCTTTGCTTTATCATGCATGGAGGTTATGATGAAGCGAATAGTAATGCTGGCCCTGGGCTTCGCGGCGCTGGGGACCCTGCTTTATTCCCAGGACGGAGATTCTCGACGGCGGGAAAGGTCTGACGACTATACCCGGAACCGGACGGCGCCGGAACAGCTTAGCCTGACCGGGACCCTGGAACTTAAACAGGGCGTCATCGCCCTGCAAAGCGGCGATCAGACCTGGTATGCGCCGGGATTACAGCGCTATACCGGTTTTATTGAGGGCCTCAAAGAAGGGGCTGTTGTTACGCTGGAAGGCTGGGGACAAACGAATCCCCGGTCCGGCGAAACTACCGGTTTGCTCCGGGTTTCCAAACTTACCTTGAACGGAAAGGACTACGACCTGGAAGGCCCCGGTATCAGTGATCGCCGGTCCGCCCCCTCCCGGCCTGCCCCGTATGGCCCCCGGGATCACCGGGGAATGGGACCACACAGAGACCGGCATCATGGCCGGTAAACCTCTCCTGCCGGAACCGACAGGATAAAGGCACAGGATTTATTCTCCTATTTTGGGCCCGGTCCGGCCACTTGCGTGGCCGGACCGGGCCGTAATGTTAAATTGCTGTACCGAAAGCATGGACGTTTGACGGACGCTAGGATATAATATTATCCTTAAAGTAAAAAAAGGCATGGGGAGGTACTCTCTGCCCGATATATCATCGAAAGATAAAGGAAGCTTTGATGGAAGGAAAGACTTATTTCAACGAACCCAAGGTAGACCTCAACAACTTAGCGTTGTTTCCGGCTGATATTCACGAACGGACCAAAAGAAACCCCAATCCCGAGGTTTCAATTCAGTGCAAGAAAAACCCTAATTCTTTGGATGACTACGCAAAGCGCCTGGCGCAAGAGTTGATTACGGTATTGAAGGGGTAGTCCATGCCCTCATTCACTTCCTTGTTTCCGGACTCAATAGAATGCTATCTTTTGCTCTTTCAGGACATCGTTTATGTGCATGATGAGCAATATAATTATTCTCTGAGCAACGGTAATTTTGTCCGTAGAGACCGGGTTAAGGTAATAAATACCATTAAGTCAGTGGCGGATCTGCTCTACGCCGACCTTGCCGAGAATGAAAAGGGGTTGGAAATTTGCAAACCAATTATTGATTATTCTGCCCTCATTTCTGTACTGGCGCGGTATTCTCGTGATGTCTATGGATTTCGGCGTATATGTGCAAAAATTCGGCACTTCAAGGATGTGCTGGATCAGGAGCAACAGGAAGGTCTTGAAAGCATACTATCCGAAGGTGCGGATTTTGGTTTCAAGATGCCGACAGAACAGCCGTATGTAGAGCGCCAAACGGCCGTCCTCTTATACTGG
>JAISFT010000091.1 GCA_031263435.1 Treponema sp.
CAAGTTCAATGATGCTGGACCGGGTTATCCCCGGCAGAATCGTGTCCCCCAGGGCCGGAGTTACCAGTTCCCCGGATTTCAGGTAGAAGAAGATGTTGCAGGAGGAGCCCTCTTCCACATATTTGTGGTCCGTTGCGTCCAGGAACACACACTCCATGTAGCCCTTTTCCAAAGCCTCATGTTTGGCCAGGGCCGCCATCACATAGTTGCTGGCCGCCTTGATCCAGCCCGTACCCCTGGGGGTGGCCCGGATCCGGTCGGTAACCACGGCATCGGAATTGGCCGCGGTAAAGTAGGCGCTTACCGGAGTGTTGATGACCATGACCCAGGGTTCGTGGCAGATATTCACCCCTATGCCCCCCTCGGCATAGCTGAAGGGGCGGATATAGACAGAATCCGCGGTCATGTAGGAATCCTGTTCCCAGCTCTTTTTGTACTCCGGCCTAAAGCCCAGCCTGGCGTTCCGCTTTACCGTTTCCACGCAGGCCTTGATAAAAGTTTCCTCCGGGAAGGGGGGCATGTAGAGCCCTTCCATGGATTTGTAGAACCGGGCGGCATTCCGGTCCGGCCGGAAGATCGCCAGCCCCCCATCCTTCTGGGGCAGGGCCTTAAGCCCCTCGAAACAGGAAAGGCCGTACTGGGTGGAGTAGTTTACCAAAGGCATGTCGTCGTACAGATTACGGGACTCCACCAGGGTTTCCCGTTCTTTGGTTTTTAGGTTCTCCTCTTCCTCCTGCCGCAGGTGGGGTTTTTCGATACAGCCCCCCTTCCAGCCCTTTTTGCCGTATTTTCCCCGGTACACCACAGGATAACTGCTCAGTGAAAAAGCCATACATTCCTCCGCTTATCAACTTTGACGATACTATAACGGGAAATGAATAACAACCGCGCCGCGGCGACACCTGCGTTGCGGCGACACCGCGCCGCGGCGCATTAACAGAACCCCGTTTTTCTGATACGGTGCCAGACATGGCACTGAACTGCGGTATCGTGGGACTCCCCAATGTGGGCAAGTCCACCATTTTTTCGGCCCTTAGTTCCGCCCCGGCGGAGGCAGCCAACTATCCCTTCTGTACAATCAACCCCAACATAGGGATCGTCGATGTACCGGACCCGCGGCTTATCAAGCTTACGGAACTCTTTAAGCCCCGCAAGACCATCCCGGCAACCGTGGAATTTGTGGATATCGCCGGCCTGGTTAAGGGCGCTTCCAGGGGGGAAGGGCTGGGGAACCAGTTTCTCTCCCATATCCGGGAGCTGGGGATGATCGCCCAGGTGGTCCGCTGCTTTGATGATCCCGACATCATCCATGTGAACAACAAGGTGGACAGCGAGGCCGACATGGAGACCGTCAATATCGAACTGGCCCTGGCAGATCTGGAAACCCTGGAAAAGCGCCGCGAACGGGCGCTGCGGACCCTCAAAGTCCAGGCAAAGGCCGAGCAGAAGCAGGCGGAACTGGTCCTTGCGGTCCTGGAAAAAATAGCCCCCGTCCTGGGGCAGGGCGGTCCGGTCCGTTCCGTGGACCTGAACGACGACGAAAAAGACGCCGTCTACGACTGTCATTTTATTACCGCCAAACCCCAGGTCTACGTCTGCAACGTGGACGAAGCGGGGATGAAGGCCCTGTCCGCGGGGGGAACCGGCGGCCCCCATGTGGAGGCGGTCCGGAAGCGGGCCGGCGCGGAACATTCGGCGATGGTGGCCATCTGCGGCAAGTTCGAGGCGGAACTGGGGGCCATCGAGGACCCCCAGGAAAAACTGGCCTTCCTTGAGGAACTGGGCCTTGAAGAATCGGGCCTCTCCGCCCTCATCCACGCGGCCTACGGGCTTTTGGGACTGCGGACCTTTTTTACCGCGGGCGCGGACGAGTGCCGGGCCTGGACCATCCACGCCGGGGACAGCGCCCCCCGGGCCGCGGGTGTCATTCACACGGATTTTGAGAAGGGCTTTATCAAGGCGGAAGTCTATTCCTACAACGACATTGTCCATTACGGCACGGAGGCCAAAATCAAAGAGGCCGGCAAATACCGGGTCGAAGGCAAAGAATACATCGTGCAGGACGGCGATGTGATGTTTTTCAAGTTCAACGTCTAGCAGCCTGTTGCACTTGTGGATTTTATGCGCAAAGCGCAGCAAACTCCTGGCAGCCGGCCGTCCAACGTGTTTAGGCTTGTTTAGGACTGGGCCTGGGGAACCACAATCATGCTGGGCCGGCGCAGGGCGGCCAGCACTTCCGCCGAAGAATAATACCGGTTGCGGCCGGCCATGCTGATCTCATCCTGATACCGGAAGCTGTTGGTACCCCAGTCGCTGGGAATAGGATCGTGGATGATAAAATACTCGCCGTTCAGGGAATAACCCTTGATAACGATGTAGTGCCCCACCGAATCGTTGTAATACCGGTCAAAAAGGTTGGCTGCCGGGTCCTGGCGGGATATTTTTATGCCGTCGGTACGGAAAACCACAATGGCCACACCGCCGGAATCTATCACATCCCGGATATGCTGGACCGAGCGCAGCGGTTCAATCGAGGCATTGACCCCCTCCCTCTTGATTACCGGTAAAAGTTCTTCAAAACTGGTTCCCCCGTCCCCCTGCCAGCCTATAGCCTGGCGGACAGCGGAAACGGGAAAGTACTTGCCGGTTCCCCAGCTTATGGCCATAGACACCGAAGCAGGACCGCAGTTGGAAGTAGTCCCCGTGTTGTACTGGGTCCGGTACCAGTTAAACTGATTCATGTTGGCATCCGCGTGCATCGACGGAAGGGGACTAACAAAAATCGAGTAGTAGTGTTCCCCCCTGTCCGGCTCCATCACCGTAAGACCGTAGTACCCGCTCCTGGTAAAACGGACCTTGGTCAGGAAGGCGTCCGATTCGCCCAGATCCAGAGGCGCCTGGTCTACCGATGCATACCGGGCCACCTTGGTTATCCTTCCGTTGACAACAAACAGCTCATCCGGGGAAGAAAGAGTTACAAACCTGGTGGAACCCTGATCCGCTATAGAACCGGGATGGGGAACATCAATGTACAGCGGGTTCGACTTGTAGATAGCCCCCCCATTGTCCCTGGCAGTAAGGCGTACCACATAGGTCCTGGGGCTGGAATACTCGTACACAGGGGTAGACTGAAAACTCCGCTTGCCGTCCCCCAGGTCCCACTCAAAGGATTTAAGATTCTCCACCGGAGGGTTAAGAATAGAAAACTGAACCACCAGCCTCGAAGAACCGGAAGTCTCATCGATTCTGCTTTCAAAGTCGACGGTAACAGACTGGGAACTGGCCTGGGATTGGGCAGGAACAGCCCGGCGGGGGGCGCTGGCCATCCGGGCCTCCGCGGTCCTGGCATTTTCCAGGGAGGGGATAACGATAGTAGCCCCAACCCGGATACGGTTGGCATTACTTATATTGTTATACCAGGCCAGCAGATCGATAGAAAGATTGTAGGTATAGGCAATTTCCGAAAGCGTCTCCCCCGGACGGACACGGTATTCAACGTCTTCTTCCCGGTTAGCCTGGGTACCGGAACCGGTTATCTCCTCCTTGTCATGGAAAGCGGAGAAGGCGGCCCAGTTATTTTCCTCCTGGGGCAGCACCACCGCGGAAAGAGACCAGTCGGTATCCGGGTTCTGGTAGTACATCGCTATGTCGTTAAGAGTAGAAACCAGATTTTCCGGGGGCAGCTCCGGCGAAATAATCGCAAACGAGACCAGGACAACGGCGCCGGTAAGGAGAATAGCGATAAAACCCAAGGCGGCAACCCGGATATGGCGCCTTGTACGGCTAAGCAATCTTCTCTTCATCTTTTTAGCGAATCTATCCACTTCTATCCCTCTCATTTCACTATAATCGGAAAAAAAAGAGATATTTTTACACAAATTATCTGCCGCCTTCCCAGCGGCAGGATGTTTTATCCTATCAGCTTTGTATACTTGTGTCCAGTGGTGTCAGACACTTTTTTATTAGGAGGGGGGGCCCGCTACCACGGACAATCTGCCCGTAGCCGGGTCAAAAACGCTTACGCGTTTTTGTTCCGCCCCCGTCTTGGCCCCCCCCCGGCTCCCTAAAAACCCTGCTTTTCCCGCCTGTGGAGTTTTGCGGCAAACCGCCCAGCGGTTTACCGCAAAACTCCGAAAATAAAAAACCGCAGGTTTTTTATTCCACCTACCCCCCAATCGGTCATGGCCGGATCCCCTGCCCGGCAGTAAAAGATCCGGCTGTTACGGACTATCCTTCGGCAGCGCTGTAGGAGGAACCCAATTCATCCCGGAAGGGGATAAATTTGACCCGCAGACCGTTGTAAACATCCCGCCGGTTAAGGGTAATGGTTCCGTCTTCGGCCACGTCTTTTTTAACTTCCATGATGTACTGGCGCTGGGGCGGCCCCAGGGGCAGTACCATGATTCCGCCGGGTTTAAGCTGTTTAAGCAGGGGAGGGGGGATATGATCAATGGCGCAGGTCACGACGATCTTGTCAAAGGGGGCGTATTTTTCCCATCCGTAGTAGCCGTCCCCCAGTTTCCGGCTGATGCCGCCGTAGGAGGGGTAAGTCTTTTCCAGATCCCGGTACAGCTTATCGGTTTCGATGTAGAGGGGTTTGATGATCTCAATGGTGTAAACATCCTGGGCCAGGTAGGAAAGAATGGCCGACTGATACCCGGAACCCGTGCCTATCTCCAGCACCCGTTCCCCGGGTTTTATGTCCAGACTGGTAGTCATCATGGCAACCACATCAGGATCGGTAATCGTGGCCCCATAGCCAATGGACAGCCAAGTGTCCGCGTACTCCATACCCCTGTTCCGGTCCCGGACAAAGTGTTCCCGCGGGGCCAGCAGAAAGGCCCGCACATCCTCCGGCCGCTTAAGTTCAGAAGACAGGACAAAATCCTGGGCCAGGGCCCAGCGCCTTTCCAGAAAGACCGGGTTATCGTTCCGGTTATTCCGCATCCAGGAAAGCCATGCTTCCTTGGTTTCTATGGGCATAGATTGGGCCAGGCCCGGGCCGTC
>JAISFT010000142.1 GCA_031263435.1 Treponema sp.
GTTTGTTCCGCCGTGGCCCACTGTTCCGCCTGAAGGTAGCGGGTCTTTACCCGGACCCGCAGGGGCCGTTCCAGCCGGGGCAGGGCGATAAGGTTGATATGTTCCGCCGTAAGGGTCTTGGTATACAGATCCTCCGCCGGTCCCAGGGTAAGGGTATTGGCCCCCAGGTCCTTGGCGGTAACGTAGATCCGCCCGTTGGCCGCCACCCCCAGGCCCCGGCGCTGCCCGATGGTATAGCGGACGATGCCCTGGTGCCTTCCCAGAACCTTCCCGGCTTTGTCGATAATGCTGCCCGAGGGATAGGACTTTCCCGTCCAGCGTTCCATAAAGCCGCCGTAATCCCCGTCGGGAACAAAACAAATATCCTGGCTGTCCGGCTTTTCCGCATTGACAAAGCCCAGTTCCGCGGCCATTGCCCGGACCTGGGCCTTGGTCTTATCGCCCAGGGGGAACCGGGTCCGTTCCAACTGTTCCTGATTCAGGCAGTACAGGACATAGCTTTGATCTTTCTGCTGGTCCAGAGCCTTTTTCAACAGGAACCGGCCGCTCCCCCGGTCTTGTTCTATCCGGGCATAGTGGCCGGTGGCCAGGACATCGTAATCAAGCTCCCGGGTCCGGTACAGAAGCCCTTCAAATTTGATGTAGCGGTTACAGTCGATACAGGGATTGGGAGTTCCGCCGGCCTCGTAGGTCTCCACGAAACGGCGGATCACCTCGTCCCGGAACTGCCCGGTAAAATTCAGCACATAGTGGGGCAGGCCCAGTTTGTAGGCCGCCTGCCGGGCATCGTTTACATCCGCCAGGGAACAACAGCTCCGGCCGGGCTTTCCCTCCGCAGCAGCACCGGCAACCCCGGCAGTACCGGCAACGCCGCCAATCCCGGCAGCCCCGTAGTCGGAAGGTTCCGCGCCGCCGGTCAGCTTAAGGGTTACGCCGATACATTCCCAGCCTTCCCCAAGCATCAGCGCCGCCGCCACCGAGCTGTCTACCCCCCCGGACATGGCGATAACTGCCTTTTGACCCATAACTTCAACAACTTCAACAGGCGTCAGGCTATCTTGTCCATCACCGCGGCAACTTCTATCTCGCAGGAACGCATAGCCAGGATCGTCCGCTCAATCAGCTTGTCCAGGTCCCAGCCCAGCATCGTTGCTCCCCGCTCAATAACTTCCCGGGAGCAGCCCGCAGCAAAATTGGCGGCCCGGTACTTTTTCTTAACGGACTTTATCTCCATATCCATCACACTCCTGGACGGCCGGATAATCGCAGCCGCCCAGATCAGCCCCGTCAGTTCGTCCGCAGCGTAGAGCACCTTCTCCATCTCATGTTCCGGCATAATATCCACCGTAAGCGCATAGCCGTGGCAGCATACCCCGTGGATCAGGGCCTCGTCCGCCCCGGCCCCCCGCAGCAATTCCGCGGCCTTAATGCAGTGCTCATCCGGGTATTCTTCAAAGTCAATATCATGAAGCAGCCCCACAACACCCCAAAAGTCCCCCTCCGCGCCGTAGCCCAGCTCCCCGGCGTACCAGCGCATCACCCCTTCCACCGTCAAAGCGTGCTGAATGTGGAAAGGATCCCGATTGTACCTTTGTAAAAGTGTCCATGCCTGGTCCCGGGACAAGGCCGATAGTAAAGCGCCCATCCTTTTATTGTACCAGAGGGAATCGTGATGGGGTAGGGGGCTTTACACCATGTCGACAAGTTAGGGGGGGAGCACATTGAACGGTATAGCTGCATTGGGGAACGCCTGCGGCGTTCTCCAAACCCCAAAGCCCTCAATTTTTTGGCGGGCGGCTCCCCCTCGCTCCATAAAAACGCTTGCTCTTTTCTGGTATAGAGATTTGAAGTAAACCGCTCCGCGGTTTACCTCAAATCTCCGAAAATAAAAACGCGAAGCGTTTTTATTCCGCTACCCCCACTTATTTTTTTCCGGCATACAACCCAGGGTGGCGGCGGCAATTCTCAGTTTCAAACAAATGTTTCCTCAACCATAAAAACCCGTCAAATTATCCCTAATTTGACGGGTTTTCTCCCCATCTCCCCCCTGGTTAATCAGTAATGCTCAGTTTTGGTGACGGGCGAAAGGACGCCCCTCCCTACAGTCTAAACTTGGCCTACCCCAACGTGTACCGCGGGGGCGGGAGTAATCCCGGAAAAACATTTGGAATTCCCTGCCGTAGCGTATCAAAGATAGCGGAGGCAGACTCTACAAGCGTTTTTTCGAGGTTACCCCCGCCCCCGCGGTACACGCTGTTCTGTGGGTCAAGTTTAGCCTACGGTCTGCGGCGTCCTTTCACTTTTGCCGGGTAAACTGAGAATTACCAGGGCAGCGGGGCAAAGCCCCTCAACGGGCCGTAGTGAAGACACCCCGGGGCAAGCCTCGAAGTATAAACCCCGGCCCTCCAATCAGTAATTCTGCGCCTTAATTTCAAAGTAGTATCCAGGCAGTAAAGAAAATGTGGTTCTACCTTTCCCCGGCGCAAGACTTCATCGCACAGCGAAAGGCCG
>JAISFT010000199.1 GCA_031263435.1 Treponema sp.
GCCGGGGATGGAAAGTTTTTCCCGGGGAAGTACCGTGCCCCGGCCAAAGAAACGGCCCGCAAAGCCTGTTTTTGGTTCCAGCAGGAGTTCCCGTCCGGTTCCGGTCTCCACGATTCTGCCCCGGTCCATAAGGGCAATGCGGTTGCCCAGCAGGGCCGCCTCCTCCCGATCGTGGGTTACAAAGATGCAGGGTACGGTGGAGCGGGCGCGGATGGAGGCGAATTCCCGCTGAATTTCCCGGCGCAGGGGGGCGTCCAGGCTGGAGAACGGCTCGTCCAGGAGCAGGAGCCGGGGTTCCGCGGCCAGGGCCCGGGCAATGGCTACCCGCTGCTGTTCTCCCCCGGACAGGGTGTCTATCCGCCGTTTTTCCCAGCCCGGCAGCCGCACCGTCTTTAGGGCCCCGGCGACGATCCGCCGCCGTTCCGCCGCCCGTATCCCCCGCAAAAACGGCCCGTAGCCCACATTCC
This sequence comes from Treponema sp., assembly GCA_031263435.1. Next base: position 468 of record JAISFT010000199.1, read on the forward strand.
CCCCCACCGAAAGATGGGGAAACAGGGCCAGGTCCTGGAACACCACGGAGATTCCCCGCTTCCAGGGGGGCAGGGCGGCGGCGTCTTCCCCGTCCAGAATAATTTCCCCCGAATCCTCCCGGATAAGCCCGGCGATAAGGTTAAGGGCGCTGGTCTTGCCACAGCCGGAGGGCCCCGCCAGGACCAGGGTTTCCCCGGGGGAAACGTCGAGCCCTTCGATACGGAGCCTGAAGCCCCCCGCAAAGGACTTTTCCAGTCCCCGGATCTCAAGTCCCACGGCGGCCTCCTATGTCCGAAAGCAGGAACAGGAAAAAACAGCAGAGGATGAGCAGAGTCCCCGCCGCACAGGCCGCCCCGTAGCGGTAGGCCCCCGCCGCCCGGTAGATATACAGGGGCAGGGTTTCCCAGTCTATTCCCAGCATCATGATGGCGTTCAGTTCCCCCAGGCTGATGGTTGCGGCAAAGGCCCAGGCGGAGCGCAGCCGGCCGGAGGCAATGGGCAGGGCCAGCGTAAGCATCCGGGTAAAGGGCCCGGCGCCGAAAACAGTTCCGGCCCTCATGACAGTGGGGGCCAGACCCTTCAATCCCTGGGACACGGAATGGAATGCGAAGGGCAGGGCCGCGACCGCGTGGATCAGCATGACGGCGAAGAAAGAACGGGAATTTTCCCTGCCGTAGAGGATAAGCCAACCCAGGCCCAGGACAATCCCCGATGAGATCAGGGGGGAGACCGTTGCGATCTTAACCAGCAGACCCGGAAGCGAGACCCGTCTTCGGTTTGGGCCCTCCGTTCCTGCTTCCGTCCCGGCTATGCCGGCCCCCCCGGCCAGGATCGCCAAGAGACAGGAGAGGCTTGCGGAGGAAAAGGCCAGGAGCAGGGAGCGGCCCAGGGCGGGCAGGGCCCCTTCCCCGGCGAGCCGCCACCAGTAGAGGCTAAAACCCCTCTGTCCGGCCCGGGTGGCCCGTTGAAGCAGGGATTCCAGCGGTATCGAAACCACCGGCCCCAGGGCCAGGAAGACCATAACCAGGCCGTAGAGGCCCAGGGCAAGGTAGTGGAGCGGATCTCCCCTCCCAGTCATGACCCGGTTTCTGTCAACAGTGGTGTTGATCCTGTCCAGGCGGTTCTCGCAGAAGAGGTAGAGCAGGAATACCACCAGGATAACCGCGGTTTCAAAGAGGGCCAGGGTCCCTGCCGCCCCGTAATCCAGACTGATCCGGGCATAGCGGTAGATTTCCACCGCCAGGGTACTGGTTCCGGGGCCTCCCCCCAGGACCAGTACCACGGCAAAGCTGGTAAAACAGTACAGAAACACCAGCAGCGCCGCGGAGGCGATGCCGGGGAGGCAGAGGGGCAGGAGGATCGGCAGGGCCCTGAGGGGAGATGCGCCCAGGCTTGCCGCCGCGGGCAGGTAGGCCCGGCGGGCGCTTTCCATGCTGTCCCCTGCCAGGCGCAGCACCAGGGGAAAGTTGTAGAATCCGTGGGCCAGGATAATCGCCTCCGGCCGGTAGAGAATCCGCAGGGGGCCCTGGTCCGCGATGCCAAGGGCCGTAAAAATCCGGTTTACCCAGCCTGAATTGCCGAAAAAAAGGACGAAGCCCAGGACCACGAGGATCGGGGGCAAAGCGAAGGGCAGCGCGGAAAGGGATCGCAAGAGCCGCCGGACCGGGAAGGCCGGGAAGGGCCGGGCCCCGCTTCCCGGGGTCTCCGGGGCCGAGAGAATCCAGGCACCCGGAATCCCCAGGGCCAGGGCGGCAAGGGTACTCAGGGCCGCCTGCTTAAGCGTGAAGCCCAGGGTAGGGAGGATCTGCAGCGCCAGGGAAAGCCGGGCCCGCCCCGCCCCAAGGCCCATGACCAGACTCGCGGCGTAGGGCAGGACAAAGACCAGAAAGGCCAGAACCAGGGGCGGCAGGGCCATGATCCAGGCTGCCGCGGACCCGCCCAAAGTCCGGCGGCTGTGGCGATGGCGACCCTGGTAACGGAGATTCCGGCAACGGAAACTCCGGTAACGGAGACTCATCGTCCGGGACCGGTGCTAATGTCCGGCCTCCCGCAGAATCTCCGCCCATTCATCCAGATCCCCCTCCCCAATAGGCTCGGCCAGCAGGGGCTTGTCGCTCCGGGGGGCGATACGGAACGAGTCCGGCAGCGGAATATCAATTGCCGGGTACATGGAGTTGCCCAGGGGGATAAGGGTCTGGAATGCGGGACTCAGCGCGTAATCAAGAAAGGTTTTGGCGTTTTCCCGGTTACCGGCCCCTCGTAAAAGTCCCATCAGTTCCACCTGAAGGGGATGCCCCTCGCCGAAGATCGCCGCCCTGTACCGCTCGGTCCCCTCGTACTCCAAATGGTAGGCGGGGCTGGTGGTGTACGACAGTACCAGCGGGGCCTCTCCGTTGGTAAAGAGGCCGTAGGCGCTGCTCCAGCCCTCGGCAATGGTGAGGATCGAGGGGGAAAGCCGCCGCCAGTAGTCCCGCCAGCCTTCGCCGTAGATTGAGCGAACCCAGCCGAAGAAACCGAGGCCCGGTGAGGAGGTCCGAGGGTCCGACAGGATGATCTTCCCCGCGTAGTACGGTTCGGTAAGTTCCTCAAGATTCGCCGGAACCCTGGACAGGGCCTCCGAATCGTAGACAAAGGCAAAGTAACCGTAATCGTAGGGCACCAGGGACCAGCCCGGGTCGACGATCAACTCGGGCCGTATCCCCTCCGCTCCCGCGGGCCGGTAGCTTTCCAGCAGCCCCGAAGCCAGCGCCCGGGGGGCCAGGTTCTGATCCAGACCCAGGACAATGTCCGCCCGGGCTTCCGCCCCCTCCTGGAGAAGCCGGGCCAGCAGTTCCCCCGCGTCCGTATGGGTTACCCAGCGGATGTTGATGCCGGTCTTCTCCCGGAATTCCACCGCCGCCTGCGGTCCGGGCCCCCATTCGGAGCTAAAGGAATCGTAGGTCCATATTACCACTTCCTGCGGCGCCGGCGCCGCATTCCTTCTTCCCCCGGCAAAGACGGGAAAAATCCCGAAGCTGCCGGCAAGGACGCCGAACAGGACAAGAACAGCAGTTTTTCTACACATGGCATTACTCCTTCCACAAGCCGGGGCAGCCCGAAAAACCGGCGACCAGGAGAATGGGGTAGAAGCAATACGGCCGAATAAATGAGCCCACCCGCTGTCCGGCGAATAACCGGCCTTCAGGTCCAGGCTCCGAACTAATTGCTCCCTACGCCGGCATTATCCGGATCAGGTTCAACGGGTCTAATCTCAGGCGGGCGATGTGGAGCATACCCGGACAAGCTACAGCTTCCCGGATAGCCCTGGCGGAAAAACCGCAGCCCGGCCACCCCGAACGATAATGCGTCAGTATAGATTTTTAGAACGTCCCTGTCAAGCGCCGCCCAGGGCATCGGCGTTTACTTTTGTACAAAGGTCTGTAGATCCTTTCCAAGCTTAGGTAGGGCGGCGGCGGGGCAGAGCCCCCGGGAAAACGCTTGTAGAGTCTGCCTCCACTATCTACGATACGTCGTATCTTCGATACGCTCCGGCAGGGAATTCCAAAGCCAATTTCATTGGAACTTTGTTTCCAATGAAATTGGCTCGGTTTCCCCGGAGGCTTTGCCCCGGCCCCGCGGTACATGTTGAACTAGGCCAAGTTTAGACTGTAGGGGGCGTCCTTTCGCTTGTCACCAAAACTGAGCATTGCTGACTAACCAGGGGAGATCGGGAGAAGCCCCGTCAAATTATCTCTAATTTGACGGGGCTTTGTGGTTGAGGAGACATTTGTTTGAAACTGAGAATTGCTGAGGTGCCTGGCACCATTTGGGGCCAAAACCTGAAGGCGAAAAACGGCAGGGACGCCGACTTGCGCCCGAAGGGCGGTGCCATGGATGGCACTGTAACTGCGGCTCTCCGCCGCAGGCGGAGAGATGGATTTTGCCGAAGGCAAAATCCAATGGCTTAATCCGCCACGGATGGCGGATTAAGCCACGCGCAAGGGATAGGAGGGGCGCGAAGCGTCCCGGCCTTCAGGCCGGGATGGAGCGAAGCGGAACCCCGGAAAGCCCGGTCCGGCGCCCGCTCCGCGGGCGGCGGATGCGCCCAAAAAACAAAACAATCCTGTGTGTTTCCTGTGCGGGGGCTTATATTTATTACAAAGGAAGCGATACTATAAGCCCATGAGCAGCAATAATCCCCCCCGCAGTCCCCGGATGATCTATGAGCTGATGGTAAATATTTCGGACATTGAACCCCCCATCTGGCGGAAACTGAGTGTCCCCGGTAATTACAGCTTGGGCGATCTCCACACTATCCTGCAGATTGCCTTTGGCTGGGATTCCTGCCATCTCCATGAATTTACTGTTGGTACGATGAGGTATGGGCCGGAGCCGGAGGAAATTTTTGATGGCGCGGACCCGGTAAACGATGAATACGATGTCTGCCTTGACGATCTGCATCTGCGGAAAAGGCAAAAATTTGTCTATATTTACGATTTTGGGGATACCTGGCAGCACATTATTACGGTGTCCCAGGTTATCCCCGCGGCGCCGGGCCCGGAACAGCTCTGCTGTCTGGACGGGAAACGGGCGGGCCCCCTTGAAGATTCCGGGGGCCCCTGGTCCTACTGCAACATGCTTGAAATACTGAAGAATCCGGATCACAAGGAATACGAAGACATCTACGATTGGGCGGGGGATGTTGACCCTGAATATTTCGACCTGGAAAAAACGAATCTCCGGTTAAAGAAGGCCTTTCGGATCGCCGGGGCTTCGGACAAAGGTTCTGCCAGGGCTGTCGGAACCAAGACTGCCCAAACCAAGGCTGCCGGAACCAAAACCGTCAAAGTCAAAACCGCCGAAGGTAAAACCGTTAAACCCAAGGCTGCCGAAGCAAAGCCTGCCAAGCCTGTCAAAACCGGGGCTCCCAAGGCGCCCACAGCGGCGCAGTACAAGAAACTCTACCCCCTGATGAACCGGATAAAGGAACTTGCCCCCTGGACAAGGCTCTCCGACATAGACAAGGTATTGCTGTGGCTTCCCGGTTACAAGGAACCGGTTCTCTGCATTGTCATGGGGTCCGCCGGGGAATCCTATGGTATATGCGTGTATCCCGGCTATGAATCCATAGCCTCGTATATCAGGATGATTCAGGGACAGGATGAAAATCAGTTCTTTCTCATCGGCCGCCAGAATTATATTTCCTGCAATCTGGGGGGCCGGGACGAACTGCTGCCCGAAGAAAGGGCCCGGCTTAAAGAACTGGGAATCAGCTTCCGGGGACGCCGTGATTGGGTGTACTTCAGGCATCAATTACCGGAACTCTGCCCCTGGCAGATTAATGCCGATGACGCGCGGCTTTTGATCGAAGCCCTTACCCGGTTCATAGCCGCCTATTCCCTGCTGGCCAGCGCCGCGGTTTCCGTGGATTTTGAGAAGGACGAGGCGCTGGTCTACGGCTACGAAGGGGGGACCTGGAAAGTCCGGGCGGACAACATGCCCCCCATTCCCCTTGATCTCCCCTCTCCGATCTTCAAGGAGGGCGAACTCGATTTCCTGCAGTTCAGGGAAAAAACCGGGGCGGTTCTGGAGGCCGATATGCTGTATATGCCCATACCGGCGGGGGAAAATGCGCAGGGGATTCCCTGCCTGGGGCGGATGGCCCTCCTCTTTAACGAAGCAAATGGCGTCATGGTGGGCCAGACCCTCCCGAAGCCCGAAAAAAACCGGGATGCTATCCTGCTCACTATGGTGTCCGAATATATCGTAAAATTTGGCCGGCCCAAGACCATTAAGGTCCGCGACGCGTGCGAAGAAGCCACCTTCATTAATTTTTGCCGCAAGCTGGACATTGAGCTGATCCACTCCCAGGGCATGCCCCGGACCGACGAGTTTTCCCAGTCCCTCCAGGAGATAGTTGAAAAATTCTAGTATCCAGTCCGAGCATCGTTCAAACTCTGGATTTTTATATTTTGGGCGCATCCCCGGTTCTGCGGGTCCTTCGGACTCCGCAGAACCGGGGACCGGGCTATCCGCTTCAATTCCTCGACCCATCCCATACGTGGTCCTGCGGACTCCCAGCGGGGCTGGGAAACATCCCGGCGGGAGAATCCCGAAAAATTGCTTATAGAGCCTGCCTCCGCTATCTCCGATACGCTGTGGCGGGGGAGTGCCAGGGCCGGGCTAAGCCCCCAGGAAAACGCTTGTAGAGCCTGCCTTCGCTATTTTCAATACGCTACGGCTAAAAGCCGACGGCAGGGAATTCCAAATGTTTCTCCGGTTCTGTGGCCGGCTCTGCGGACAGGGGGGTCAGGCTTAGTGCTTGCGGCGGGGTTCTTTATTATATATAATGCGTTACAGGGGGACAAAATGAGTGATACGCTTGTGAAAGAGAGGGAATCGGCATATACCGGGAGCGGGGCAGCAAACCCCACACTTCAAATTATATCGCAGTATCATAAAATTCCGGTTAACCGGATGGCGTTTGACGATTTTGTTCTGGTATTTAATTCTCCCTATAAAATCAACGTAAGACAGGAAGACGGATATTTTATTCACGAGGATTCATACCTTGATATGACCTGCTGGGGCAAAACGCTTGAAGAGTTGTTTGAATCGGTATTTGAAGAATTCAATTTTTTATGGAGAGACATCGTATTGGAAGATGATGAGAAACTGCATGAGTCAGCGCAAAAGCTAAAACAACTGCTTTTGGTTATTGCGAGGGAGGAAAAAACAAAATGACGCTTAAA
>JAISFT010000205.1 GCA_031263435.1 Treponema sp.
AATCCCAACGAGGCCAAGGAGCGGCTTGCCTGGGAACTGACCGCCCTGATCCACGGCCGGGAGGAGGCGGACAAGGCCCTGGCCGGGGCCAGGGCCGCCTTTGGGGGGGGCGGGGGCGACCTGTCCGCCATGCCCCAGGCCCGGCTTCCCCGGAGTAAATTTGAGGCGGGCTACAACGTGGTGGACCTGTTTACCGACGCGGCCCTGGTCCCCAGCAAAAGCGAGGGCCGCCGGCTGGTGCAGCAGGGCGGCGCCTTTGTGGGCCGGCCTTCCTCCGGCGCGGGTGCTACGGAAGGAGCGAACGCCGGGGGCGAAGGGGGCCTGGAAGCGGTTACCGATGTGGCGGCCCTTATCGGCGCGGACAGGCTGAACGCCGGGGGGGAACTCTTGCTGCGGGCGGGAAAGAAGCGTTACTGCCGGGTGACGGCGTCTTGATACAGCCGAATAGATTGCTTAAAACACTGTCTGGCTATAGAATAGCAGTATATCGTTTTTTATATGGCACGAATGGGGGGTTTCATGGCAACGGCGGATGTGGGGAATACGGCATTTCCCCAGGAATTGACTTCTTTCATTGATGAATGGAAGGAAAAGCCTGGCAGTCTTATCATGATTCTGCATAAGACCCAGGAGACATTTGGGTTTATTTCCCGCCCCGCGGCGGAAAAACTGTCCCGGCTTACGGGTATTCCCCTGGCGCGGATCTACGGGGTTATTACCTTTTACCACTTTTTTAAGACGACCAAGCCCGGCAAGCATAGAATTTCTGTTTGTCTGGGGACGGCCTGCTACCTCAAGGGCGGTCAGGACCTTATCGAGGAGGCCCGGAACATCCTGGGTATTGGGCCGGGGGCCGTTACCGAAGACGGGCTTTTTTCCATTGATCCGGTCCGCTGTGTGGGTTGCTGCGGTCTTGCCCCGGTGATGACTGTGGGCGCCGATACTTACGGCAAGCTTACCAAGGATCAGCTCCCGGAGATTATCGCCAAGTATCAAAATGCATAGGCGCCGGGAGGGCGGGTGTTCCGCCCCTGAAGTTTCCGGTAAAGTTTCCGGAACCGGAAAACGGCAGGTTTTTTAACCGTGCATTTTACCCTGGCCGATCTGGTTACCGACATTACCCAGAATGGCGCCGAGTCCGGGGCCGGCCTGCTGGAACTGGAAGTTCTGGAAAGCGGGGATTCCGCCGGTCATGGGGAATTCCGTTTTGTTGTGCGGGACAACGGCAAGGGGATGGGCCCGGATGAGTTGAAGCGGGCGGTGGATCCCTTTGTTACCGATGGTGTGAAGCACCCCCGCCGCAAGGTTGGGCTGGGGCTGCCTTTCCTTATCCAAACCGCGGAACAGAGCGGCGGGGGCTGGGATATCAAGTCTGAAAAGGGAAAGGGTACCACGGTAAGCGCCTGGTTTGACGCGGGCAATGTTGATATGCCCCCGGTGGGGGATGTTTCCGGTATGTTCCGTTCTATTTTGATGTTCCAGGGTCCCCGGGAGATCCACATTGTCCGGGTCCGCAAGGGGGCCGGGGGGGGGGAGAACTCCTACGAACTCCGCAAGACCGAGTTGACGGAGGCCCTGGGGGATCTGGAAGATACGGGTTCGCTGGTACTGCTGGATCAGTACCTCCGTTCCCTGGAGGAAGATACATAACCGGCCTGCCCGGGAGTCCGGGCGGCTTTGCTGAAAGATGAATAAACCGTAGAGGAGAGAGGATATGGCCAAGATGACGTTGGAGGAGTTGAGGAAGCTGCGGGATTCGAAAAAAACGGATCTGAGCAGACGGGACGCCGAGGGCAAGGAAATTCAGGTTATCGTGGGCATGGGTACCTGCGGTATCGCTGCGGGGGCCAAAGTTACGCTGGACGCCTTTATCCGGTCCCTGGACGAGCACAAGCTGGTGGAACAGGTGTTGGTCCGCCAGACGGGCTGCATGGGGCTTTGCCATTCGGAACCTACCGTTGAGGTAGTGGTGCCGGGTATGCCTGCGGTTATTTACGGCAGGGTGGACGGCGCTGTGGCGGATGAGATTGTTACCAGGCATATCCTGGGGAAGCAGCTCCTGGATAATCACATACTGGATCGTCCCGCCGCGGACATCCTTGCGTCAAGGTAAGGAGTATACCGTGCCATACAGTCATTACATTCTTACCTGCGGGGGAACCGCCTGTGAGTCCAACAAGGGCAACGAGATCTACGAGCGCCTGATTGCGGAGGCGGCGAAACAGGGGGTCCAGGATCAGGTCCAGATCGTCAAGACCGGCTGCTTTGGGTTCTGCGAGCGGGGGCCCATCGTTAAGGTGCTCCCCGAAGAATCCTTCTATGTTGATGTAAAGCCCGATGACGCGTGGGAGATCATCGCCGAGCAGATCATCAAGGGCCGGGAGGTTAAGCGGCTCCTCTACAAGGATGACGCTGAAAAGAAAGTGAGCACCGCGGTGGAGGATATCGGCTTCTACCAGAAACAGTTCCGGGTGGTGCTGCGGAACTGCGGGGTTATCAACCCCGAAAATATCGATGAATACATCGCCCGGGAAGGCTATACGGGGCTGGAAAGGGTCCTCTTTGAATGGACGCCCGAGCAGCTTATTGAGGAGATGACGATCTCCGGCCTCCGGGGCCGGGGGGGCGCGGGTTTCCCCACCTGGCTCAAGTGGGACCTGGCCCGCAAGGCCCAGGGGGACATTAAGTACGTCATCTGCAACGCCGACGAGGGGGACCCCGGGGCCTATATGGACCGGTCCACCATCGAAGGGGACCCCCATTCGGTTATTGAGGGGATGATCACCGCCGGTAAGGCTATCGGGGCCCACGAGGGCTTTGTGTATATCCGGGCGGAATACCCCCTGGCCATCGAACGGCTCCGCAAGGCCCTGGACCAGGCCAGGAACTACGGCCTTATCGGGAAGAACATCCTGGGTTCGG
>JAISFT010000263.1 GCA_031263435.1 Treponema sp.
CCGGTAAACAGAACAGCCGGTCCGCCGGAAGAACCGGGCAGTTGCCGGGGCAGCGCCGCCCGGGCCGCGGCCTCCCCATCCGCCGGAACAGTAATCACAATAAGGTCAATTTCATCAAACCCGGCAAAGGCCGAAACCGCCGCACCCAGTACCGTCAGGGGCCTTCCCTCGCCGTCACGCAAGCCCGGCCCCAGGGGCAGGTACTCCTTCTTGACCGGCGCCCCCAGCGGCCCCCCTGCCAGCGCCCCCACCGGAGCATCCGGCACATTCGGAACATCCAACGTATCCGGAATATCCGGCGCGGGCCGCATCCTGGTGGAAGAACCCGCGGCGGTAATTATCACCGCAAAGCGCCGCAACCGCAGCCCTTAGCGGGACTCAAGGCGGGTAAAGATCATGTGTTCCACCTCTTCCCGGGGCTTTTTAAGGGAATAGGAAACCTCATCCTCCAGCAGCTTAAGGGCCGAATCGTAAAGCTTCCGCTCCAGAATAGGCAGCTCCTTCACCTTGCTGCGGTGGTACAGAGTCCTGACAATAGTGGCAATATCGGAGACACTCCCCTTTTTCAGCAGGTCCAGATTCTTGTTGTACCGTTCCTTCCAGTCCGATGTAATAGGCTCAAAATCCTCGCCAATAAGCTCCAGCGCCCTCTGGGCCTCCTTGGAAGGAACAATCGGGCGGATCCCCAGCCCCTCCGCCTTGTCCACCGGCACCATAATCGTCATATCCGTTACTTCAAGGTAAATCGTGTAATAAAGGACCTTCTCGTTTTTAAAATCTTTTTCCTGGATATCCGTAATAACGCCGACACCCTGACTGGGATACACCACCTTCTGATGCACCTGAAAACCCTTGGCTTTGCTCATATATCTACCACTATAGCAAAAATTCCGGGAATCGTCTATGTCAGGTAGCGCCCCGAAAAGGTGACTGACACCATTTAGAAGGGGGGGCCCGCTACCACGGACAAACCCTCCGCAGCCGGGACCAAAAACCCCTCAGGGTTTTTGGTCCCGCGCCCCCGCTGGCCCCCCCTCCGCTCCATAAAAACCCTGCTTGTTCCTCCGTCATGGAGTTTGGGTCAAGGGCCTATAGGCCCATGACCCAAACTCACAAAACAAAAAAACGCCCGGGTTTTTAGTTCCGCTTACCCCCCTAATTTGGTGCCTGGCACCATATCTTTCCCTTGTTGTTGATTGAGGGAATGCAAAGGCGATACCTCGGGAAAAAGCGCCGCTTTGCCAAGGCCAAATGGCTTCGCCATTTGGCCCGCGCGCGCCCAAATTTTTTAAAAAATCTGCGTACTGTTTAATAGCTGTGCGGCGGAGTTCTTCATTTTTCGCAATTTTTTTCGCCAATTTTGAATCACCATGCATGGCCGCCCCTCTATATAGGTATGGAATCAAAAAGATTTACCGGGGATACCGGGACCCCTGACGCCGGGAATATCCCGCCGGGGGAGCCGGATTTTAGCGCCGATCCCCTGGGGGACAAGGTTAGGGAACTCTTTGGCCTGTCCTACCTTTTCCCCTACCAGCGGCTGGTGATCAGCAATATCCTGGAAGCCGCCGCCCCCGCGGAGGACGACCGGGAAGATTCGGGCCGCCAGATTGTGATCCTCCCCACCGGCGCGGGAAAGTCCCTGTGTTTCCAGCTTCCCGCCATGCTGCTCGACGGTCCTACCCTGGTCCTCTACCCCATCCTCTCCCTGATGGCGGACCAGGAACGGCGGCTCCGGGAACGGGGCTTTGAACCGGTGCTTCTGCGGGGGGGCCAGGCCCCGGAGGAACGGGAGGCAATTTGGGAAAAGATCCGGTCCGGGAAGAGCCGCTTTATCATTGCCAACCCGGAGGTCCTGCTGAGTCCCAGGATGATAGCCGTCCTGGGGGGGCTGGGCATTGCCCATGTTGTGATTGACGAGGCCCACTGCGTAAGCGAATGGGGCGAAAGTTTCCGGCCCGCCTATCTGCGGATAGGGGAGATTATCACCGCCTGCTTTCCCGGCGGTACTGGTGGTACCGATGCCACCGGTGGCACCGGCGGTGTGGGCGGTGCGGGCAGTACCGACAAGGCCGGCGAAACAGGGAAAAGCCCGGCGCCGAAGGGCCGCCGGCCCCTGGTTACCGCTTTTACCGCCACCGCCAGCGCCCCGGTACTGGAAAAGATACAGACCTATGTTTTCGGCGGCCGGGGGGCCCACCGGATCATCGGGAACCCGGACCGCAGCAACATCAGCTATGCCGCCCGGGGCTGCATACTCAGGAACCTGGCCGTGCGGGATCTTATCGTCCGCAATGAACTGCCGGCCATCGTGTTCTGTTCTACCCGGGGCGGTACGGAAAGGCTGGCCCGGTATCTGCGGGAAAGTTTTGCCGGCGGCCCCCTGGGAAGGGAGATCCGGTTTTACCATGCCGGCCTTGCCCGGGAGGAGAAGACCGCGGTGGAGCAGTGGTTTTTCGGCAACCCCCGGGCCGTGCTCACGGCAACCTGCGCCTACGGCATGGGAGTCGATAAGGCGGATATCCGTACCGTCATCCACCGGGACTGCCCCCCCTCGGTTGAAGCCTATCTGCAGGAATCGGGCCGGGCCGGGCGGGACGGTAAAACTTCCCGGGCCTATCTGCTCTGGGGGCCTGCGGATCGACGGCAGGCGGAACGGGCAAAGGACGAAAGGGCGGGGCGGCGGATACAGAATCTTCTGGACTATGCCCGGAATACCACCGGCTGCCGCCGGGAAGCCCTGCTTTCCCTGCTGGATTACCAGGGGGACGGGGAAAAGCCGCCGGAAAACTGCTGCGATGTCTGCGAAGGTACGGCCCGGCCGGAACTGCGGGAAGAGGCGGGACTCCTGCAATTCTTCCGGCAGAACAGACGGGCCTACAGCCTGGAAGAGGCCGCGGTCCGTTTGGAGGGCCTGGAACAATTCGGCTGGTCCGCGGGGGAGGCAAAAGTGGCGCTGGAAACATTGATCGCCCTGGGGAGGCTGCGGATCAGCAAAAGCCCGCTGTGGAAGGGGAAGATTATTCCTCCGTCAGACCCAGATCATCATCTTCCGAAGTCTCCACATCGGGTTCCCCGGTAGGGGCAGGACCCTTTTTGGGCTTGATCACTGCCGTGGTCCGGGCCACCGAGCCGGGCCGTTTATGGGTCCGGGCCGCGTGGGAGACCAAAAAGAAGTACAGGATCAGCACGCCGGTAACGGCCAGGACCTGCCAGGACATAATCACCTGGATCAGGACATCCATAAGCTCCTTGGACATATCTTTATTTTCGGCTAATTCAGGGCAATTCCAAAATAAATCCTAAGGCCCTGATTTTTGGATTTAATTTTCTTGACTTTTCAGCCGTGCTTTACTAAGCTAAAATTCTTCGTACTATATTTTTTCATTTGAAAAGCCGAACAGTACGACAAACACCCACGCAGATGATAAATCCGCTTATGGATTTATTTTTGGGCTGTTATTACGAGGAGTTTGTGATGGACGTGAAAAACAATTCAAAAAACAGGAAAAAAATCCCGGCCCTTTTTTTATGCGCCGGCCTGTTCCTGTCATCCTGCCTTAATCCCATAGGTTTTTTACCCGATCTGATGGCCAGCCTCGGCCTTGATATCAGTACGGATAAGCCCGGAACCATCTCGGACCCGGATAATCCCGTCATCTACCCCGGTGCAAATTCTGGCGTTATTGTCTTCAAAAATCTCAGCGGCGGCGTCAAGGCCATACATGCGGATTTTCATATCACCGGCACCGACAACCGTGATGCCAAGGTGGATTATATTATTTCCCTGGAATCCGGCCAGGAGCGTTCCCTGGTTTTGAATCCCTCGGGTCCGGCCTCCGCCCCGCAGCCCTATAATATCGCTATAACCTGGCAGGGGGGACAAAAAAATATCGGCAAGTTCCTTATGGCCGGCAGGGCGGAATACGTTTATTTCTATTTTAATAAAAATACTACGAATTACGATGCAAGCGGTGAATCCGATGAAGTTTACGGCAATATAGACCTGAATAATTATCTGGATATCGAAAATGACCGGGAAAACAACGATGATGACAGCCAGAACAAACCCAAGGAGGGAGATGTTTCCCGGGACGACAACCCCCGGTATAAGCTGCCCCCGACCATGCGGGAAAACTACGGCATCGTTCTGGTCCACAACATCAGCGGGAGCATGCCCCTTTTGAAGCTGGTTTTTGATCATACCGTATCCGGCGTCCACTGGGAAATGAACCCCGGCCCGGATTCGGGAAACCTTAAATCCATCATCCTCCGCCCCGGTTTGTGGAATGTTCGTTCTATCTGGATAGATCCCAATGATCCCGGCTGTGCGGACGGGGTCATAAAAGATTTTACCGTGGTCAAAGCGGGAAACCTCAATAAATTAAACCACCTTTACTTCTACAAGGGTTTGGATGGCAAGTGGCATCTTACCGCTGAGGAAAATAACAGCCTTTGGAATCCCCAGCCCGATGCTACCGATTACCATGCCGGCGGCCATACCGGCGGCGGGCCCGGTACCGCCGAGGGGGACTCCCCCGGCGCCCTGACCGATGGAAACCGTAATACCCTGGGTCTTATGATCCTGAAAAATTTGTCCAGGGACCACGCCCTTACCGGCGCCTCTCTGGTGAAGCAGAGCGGAGCCATAACCTGGTCCATGAATCCGGGGCCCGGCGTCAACGATCAAAAATCCATTCTGCTGAGCCCGGGGGACTGGACCGTTACGGCATCCTATAATAAGCCGACGGTAACTACACCGGGGAAAACCGTAACGATTATTCCCGGCCAGGTTTCGTACATGTATTTCTACAAGACCAATACCGGCGATTATGCCTTAAGCCCCGACTGGCCGCCGAATCCCAACGACGCGGCCAAAGACAACACGAATCCCAACAGTATTATTGGTGATAACGAAGGCTGGCTTAACGTTCTTAACAAATCCAGTACCTCTATCATAGACCGGGTCCAGTACAACAACGCGGGAATCTGGATCGATATTGCCATCCCCGGCCCTACCGGTACTATTGCACCGCAGGACGAAAGCGATCCGGACCTGGCGGTTCCAAAAGGCGCCTGGTCCTTCCGTTTCAAGGTTGTTACCAAACAGACCTACAGCCGCGCGGTATCCAGGACTATCCTGGCCGGTCAAACGGTCAACATTACCTATACCGATGCCCTGGATTCCGATGATCCTCCCAATGGTTTCGGCACCCTTAAGGTTGTCAACGATTCCAGTTCCTCGGTATACCGGGTTACCCACGCCAACCTGACCAAGGGCGGCCCCGAAACACAGGTAAATCTGAACATTCCCCAGGGTCAGTACCAGTCCATTGTTCTGGAGGCCCCCTCCGGCACCGGCGCCCGCTACACGTATACGGTAAAGTGTTATATTTCCAGCGGCGGAGCGGTCCGTTATGTCCAGGAACAGGTGAACATCGAGAATCAGAAGATTAGCACTATTACTATTACCAACGATATGACCGCTGTTACCGAACTGGGAAACGACGGCAAGGGACATATACGGGTCTACAACAACTACGATAATTATGCGGTCCGTAATGCGGCAAAAACCCTGCGCCCCACTCTTCCCGTCAAGTTTTTCAAGGTGGGCCTTAGAGGTATTGATGCCAACACAAAGGGCCATGACGTGGTGGACGGCGGCACCATTCCGGACGACAAGCTGGCAGCAGGGCATCTTAACCTGCGGACCGGAAGTTTTACCCAGCTTGACGTAGACCATGAAGGACTGTACGAACTCTGGATTCTTTGGGGGAACACCATTGCCGATGATTCAAAATCCCTCTACCTGGTCAATTACGGGACCTACAGCATCTCCAAAAATACCCTGCGGGATATTCATGTGGATTTTTACAGTCTGAACACCGCGGAATCTTCCGCGGTTACCATGAGGATTACCCATGTAGGTTATCCCGCGGCCGCGGGTATTGCCCAGGTTCAAATATGGTACGCGGGGGACGACCCCCACTACGGTGTTCCGGGGAAGGGACGAATCCCGGCCCATTCCAACGGCCCCACCAATGACACCTATATTGTGTATAAAAACAACGACATCCTCTATGCGGGGGATTACCGGGAATGGAAGCTGGTGCCCGGCAAGAAGTACTGGGCCCGGGTCCACTGGCCGCTGTGGAACAACTGGGTAGGGACCGGCGGCTTTAACCAGGACTTTACGCTGGTAGAGCTTGCCGCCAATGCCACCACCGGGAATTTGCAGTTTGTATTTGACGACCACAACGATCAGCTTAAGTTTTTCAGCGATCAGGCGGCGGGAATCAAGATTAATACCATATCGGCGGCCGCAACCCTGATGTACCGGCCCGCGGCCGCAGCGCCGGCCAACAGACGCGCCCCGCATAATTACTACGGGTTAAAATCGGTAACCAGGAACGAGCATAATAACTACATCGAAGGCATTGACATTACCCCCTACGAGGGTACCTTCCCCGTGGTCTTTGCGGAGAATCAGTTCTTCCTTGCCACCATCCACTGGTTCAAGCGGACCGGTATTATCAGTACAAGCAATGTGGGCTGGGGCCCTGTGGAGCTTGCCCATACGGGCACCTGGGAAAACAACAATGTAGCCTATACCGAAAAATTTGCCGCTACCAATACTACTACCATATCGGACCCGGCCGGCTGGTACTATGCGGAGGTAATCCTGAGCCCCAAACAGGGCTATGATGTATCCAGCATCCCGGCAAACAGCGGGACCGGTCATTTCTTCGAGTACGACGATTACGATCTGGCCAACAACGGTCCCGACCCGATAGGTCTTGCCGTTGGAGCAGACAATTCCAACATCACCGGTAACAGGAACGCGGGGAAAATATACCACGGCGGGGCGGGAAATAATTCCGGCATGAGTTCCATAGGGGTCTCCGGCAACCAGATCAAGGTACGGCTCTGGTTCCGCGAAGTTCAGCCGTATCCAAACCCCTCCGGCGTTTCCAAGCCCGCCGGTTATCCGCAGCATCCCTAAAGGCTGTTTGGGCGTGTAATCGCAATACAAGGCCGGATGAAATGCCGGGTGCTGCCCGGTATCTCATCCGGCCTTTTTCGAGGAAGATTTTGTTATGAAAGGCTTTGATTTTACAAAGGGGGGATATTTTTTCCCCCTGTTAAAATTTACGGTTCCTATTTTACTCGCACTTTTCCTGCAGGCCATGTATGGGGCAGTCGATTTAATGGTGGTCGGTCATTTCGGCGATACTTCAAGCGTATCGGCCGTAGCAATCGGCAGCCAGGTCATGCAGACCATTACCGGTATTATTACCGGGCTTACTATGGGCACAACAATAATGATTGGACAAATAATCGGCGCAAAACATGCCAGGCAGGCCGAAAGAACGGTAGGCGCGTCAATATGCCTGTTTGCGGTAGTGGCGGCCGCCATTACGATAATCATGACGGTATGTGTAAGGCCCATAGTAAAACTAATGCATACCCCCGAAGCGGCCTTTGATAAATCAATACAATATATCCTGATCTGTTCGGCGGGAACTGTTTTTATTGTGGCATACAATTTGATAAGCGGAATATTCAGGGGCATCGGAAACTCAAAATTACCCCTTTGTTTTGTGGCCATTGCCTGTTTTGTGAATATTATAGGCGATATAATACTGGTGGGCATTTTTAATCTTGATGCCGCGGGCGCCGCGATTGCAACCATTTTTGCGCAGGCCGTAAGCGTCGTATTATCGCTTGTAATAATCAGGGCAAAAGGGCTGCCCTTTTTCTTCTCGATAAAAAGCATCCGGTTTCATTCAATGGAAATTGCAAACATATTAAGATTTGGCGCGCCCCTTGCGCTCCAGGACAGTTTAACCAACCTCTCTTTCCTGATTATTACTTCGATTGTAAATTCCCTGGGGCTCGTTGCGTCCGCGGCAATCGGCATTAATGAGAAGATTGTGGTGTTTATTATGCTGATACCGATGGCGTATATGTCGTCTGTATCAACGTTTACAGCCCAGAATATTGGGGCCCACAAGCCTGAGCGGGCAAGAAAGGGCATGTATTACGCCATAAGTTCTTCCCTTGTCTTTGGGCTTATCTGTTTTATTCTTTCATTTTGGCATGGCCGTATTCTTGCGGGAATATTCTCCAGCGATATTGAAGTAGTCGCGGCCTGCGCGGAATACATGAAAGCCTATTCCATTGATTGTCTTCTTGTTTGTTTTTTGTTTTGCTTTATGGGTTATTTTAACGGCTGCGGAAACACGGTCTTTGTTTTGGTTCAGGGTATTCTTTCCGCGTTTCTTGTGCGTATTCCTTTCTCCTATTTTGTCAGTAAAATACCGGGGGTTTCTATGCTGCAAATTGGTTTCGCGGCGCCAATCTCTACCGTGTTTTCGATAATACTTTGTGTTATTATTTTTGGAATAAAAAAACGGGCGGCTGTTTCACACGCGCCCGCGGCAATCCCCGAAACTGTGTACGAAGAATGAACAAATTGTGTTAAAGCAAAAATTCCGGAGTTTGGGGCAAAGCCCCAAACTCCAGCCCTGGAACGCGCAAGGGATTGCAGCGGAAATACCGGAGGCTTTCCCGAAGGGAAAGCTGAGGAATTGGAGCGGAAAGCCCGGTTTCCGGGCCGTGGCAACCGGAGGCTGCCACGGCCCGGAAATGCGCCCAAAAAACAAAAAATCCTTATGTGGCTATCGCGGTTATCCTGGGCGAAACGGCGGGGTACTAGGTGAGCGGTCCCCCTTCGGCGTATACTTGTTGAATCATGATCCCCCGATTGTCTCCCGCCGGTCAAGGCCATAGAGGGGCTGGAAAGGGTCGGCGTTCCCGCGTCTCTGTCCTGTTGAGCGCCGGCGTTCTGTTGCTTTTTTCCGCCTGTTCCGGCCGTCTGGGCTGGGGGGTTCTCCTCTGGTCCTCGGAGGAACCGGCGGTCCTGGCGGGGACGGTGCTTCCGGTATATATCCGATCCAACATTGACAAGGTCTGGGTGGTGGGTGTTCCCGCGGCGAACCGGATCGAGGGCGGGCCGGACAAATTTGAGGTCCCCCTGGCCCATCTTGAACTGGCGGGGAGCAAAAAGAAGGCGGCGGCCAGGGCCGAAGCCATGGCTGAGTATGCCCGGACCTACGCGGAAAATTTGCAGGACGGTCTGCCGATCCGGGAACAGCCTGATAACGGCGCGCGCCGGGTTTACCGGTTGAGGATTTCGGAGATCATCAAGGTTCTGGCCAAAACCGCGGGAAACTCCGCGGTGGGGGCTTCGGGGGATCCTCTGCCCGGGGACTGGTACCAGGTGATGACCGAAGATGGGACGGCGGGTTACTGTTTCTCCTACCGGCTGAAATTTTTTGAGCACGACGGGGGGCCCCTGGCGGTGGAAACCGAGGAGCAGGGGGAAAAGGAGGACCCGGAACTGGATCGTCTTCTGGCCCGTACCTGGTCCGCCGAATCCTACTTAACGATGGTGAATACCGGCCGTTTTGATCTGGGGGAGCTTTCCCGGCATTGGGGCTTTTCCCCCGGCCAGGATACGGGGATAGCCCATATCTATGTCTCCAATCTGGACAGGACCTTTCCCTACACGGGGATCCGGGCCATGGGAAGCCGGGTCTGGCGCTTTGAGGGGACCAATCTGCAGATGAGTCTCCGCTCCGATACTACCCTGACGTTACAGTTCACCGAGGCGGGGGGAGCCCTGCGGTCGCTTAACTTTGTGGCTTTGGCGGTGGATGTGGAAGACCTTATCGTTCAGGAGAACGGGCGGCGGGAGGAACTGTTCCGGGGGGTGTATGAACAGGGGCCGGTGTTTATCAGCAACAACTATGGAACCCTGGCCCTTACGGCGGAGGGGGCCTTTACCTGGACCGGGAACCGGCTCCTTATCCCCCAGGTGATTCCCACGCTGGCGCAACAGGGGGGGTCCGTCGCCATGGACTTATACCTGGGCCCGGACCTTCAACAGCGATACCAGGGGGCCTTTAGTCTGCGTTTTGACGGGACTTCTACCCCGGTGCGCTTTATGTACACCCTGGACGCCCAGGGGCTGCGGATAGAATACGCCCCGGACACCAGCATGGACCACAACATGGTTGCCCGGCGGGCGTCTTCCCCTACGGTGATCTACTTCTACCGGGCCGGGTTTTGAATGGCCTTTGTTCAATTTTCCCGGGTCTCCCTGGCCTTTGGGGACCGGGATATTCTAAAAGA
>JAISFT010000271.1 GCA_031263435.1 Treponema sp.
GCTGTGGGGTGCGTGGGGAAGACTTTTCCCGGGTCCTGCTATAAAATAGGCTAATGGACCTTAAGACCTTAACGGTGGAGGGGGGGAATGCCCTGCCTATGGGGGCGGTGAAGACAGAACAGGGGGTGAATTTTGCAGTTTTTTCCCGCCATGCTACTTCCCTTGCCCTTATTCTTTTTGAAACGGATAGGCCGGACAGTCCCCGGGTGGAAATTGGCCTGGACCCCAAGTGGAACAAGACGGGGGATATTTGGCATTGCCATGTCCGGGGCCTGGACGCGGGGGTCTGTTATCTGTACCGGGCGGACGGGCCTTACCAGCCGGAGGCGGGGGAACGTTTTAACTGCCACAAGGCCCTGCTGGATCCCTATGCAAAGGCATTGACTGGTCTTGAGGGCTGGGATCCGGGGGCCTGCCTGGGCTACGATCCCGATGATCCCGATCAGGACCTTTCCTTTTCCGATCTTGATAATTCTTCCGCCCAGCCCCGCTGTATTGTTATAGACGATGCCTTTGACTGGCAGGGGGACAGTCCCCTTAACTACCCTCTGCGTTTTAGCGTGCTGTACGAGACTCATGTCCGGGGGCTTACCCGGCATCCGTCCAGCGGGGTGGAGCGTCCGGGGACTTACCGGGGGGTTGTCGAGAAGATCCCCTACTTTAAGGACCTGGGGATAACCAGTCTGGAATTCCTGCCTATTCAGGAATTTAACGAACACGAAAATTTTATGAAAAACCCCCGCAACGGGGAAACTCTGGTGAACTACTGGGGTTATTCCACGATGGCTTTTTTTGCTCCCAAGGGTTCGTATTCGGCAAGCACGGTTCCCGGAGGCCAGGTAAGGGAATTTAAGGAGATGGTAAGGGAGCTGCACCGTGCGGGGATAGAGGTGATTCTGGATATTGTGTTTAACCACACGGCGGAAGGCAACGAGCGGGGGCCTACATTTTCGCTGCGGGGTCTGGACAACCGGATCTACTACATGCTTGCCGAAAACCGGCGGTATTACAAAAACTACTCCGGCTGCGGCAACACGCTTAACTGTAATCATCCGGTGGTCCGGGGCTTTATTATGGACTGTCTGCGTTACTGGGTAACAGAGATGCATGTAGACGGGTTCCGTTTTGACCTGGGTTCTATTCTGGGGCGGGACCAGAATGGCAGTCTGATGGAAAATCCGCCTATGCTGGAATGGATTGCCGAGGACCCTGTTTTGAGCAGCACCAAGATTATTGCGGAAGCCTGGGATGCGGGGGGCGCCTATCAGGTGGGCTGGTTCCCCGGGGGGCGCTGGGCGGAATGGAATGACCGCTTTAGGGATGATATGCGCTGTTATTGGCGGGGGGACCCCAGGACTACCCGGCATGTAGCTACCCGGCTTTCCGGTTCCAGCGATCTGTATCTGCGGGACGGCCGGAAACCTTTCCATTCGATTAACTTTATTACCAGCCACGATGGTTTTACCTTGAACGATCTGGTTTCCTATGCCGGTAAACACAACGACGAAAACGGTGAAGATAACCGGGACGGAAGCGACAACAACAACAGCGCCAATTACGGAATCGAGGGGCCTGCTACGAATCCTGCTATTGTGGATCTGCGTCTAAGGCTGATGAAAAACTTTATCGGTTCCATGATGGTATCCTTGGGGACGCCGATGATCCTGGGGGGGGATGAAATCGGCCGGACCCAGCGGGGAAACAACAATGCCTACTGCCAGGACAACGATATTTCCTGGTACGACTGGTCCCTGCTGGAAAAAAACGCCTCCCTGTACCGTTTTGTAAAGCTGATGATCGCCTTCCGGCTGCGGCACCCCGGTTTTATGCGGCCCGAGTTCTACACCGGCAGGGACGGGAACTACAACGCAATTCCCGATATCAGTTGGTTTGACGAGACCGGGGAAACTCCGGGCTGGGAGACTATTGGCCCCTGTATTGCGTTCAGGATGGATGGCAGCAAGGCGGAGGTATTGGCCGATCAGGATGACAACGATTTCTTTATCATGTTTAACGGCGGGGAAAAGGCGGTAGTTTTCTCTGTGGCCGCCCCCCCGGAGGGGAAGTCCTGGATACGGGCGGTGGATACTTCGCTGCCTTCCCCCCGGGATATACTTGAACCGGGGAGCGAGGAACCTCTGGACAGTACCGGGGTCTACCAGGTAAAAGATCGCAGTATTGTTATTTTTATTTCCCGGGATGCCTGAATGGATAATTTTATTATTGGTGTGGACCTGGACGGTGTGGTGGGGGACTTCTATGGGGCCATGCGGAAAATTGCCGCCGAATGGCTGGGCCGGCCGGCAGAATCCCTTACCAGTGATGTTAGTTTTGGTCTTGATGAATGGGGTATTGCGGAATACGGCGGTTATGACCGGCTTCACCGTTTTGCGGTAACCCAGCGGAACCTTTTCCTGGATATGGAGCCTGTCCGGGACGCGCCGGCGGTGCTGCGGAAGCTTTCCGCCCGGGGTATCTGGATCCGCATTATTACCAACCGGCTGTTCCTTAAATATTCCCACCGTGCATCAGTTACCCAGACGGTGGATTGGCTTGATAAGTACGATATTCCCTATTGGGATCTTTGTTTTATGAGCGACAAGGACGCTGTGGGGGCCCATGTTTATATTGATGACGCCCCCCACAACATTGTCCGGCTGCGGCAGCGGGGCTGCAGGACTATTGTTTTTTCCAATTCTACAAACCGCGGGATTCCCGGTCCCCGGGCCGATACCTGGCAGCAGGCGGAGCATCTTATCATGGAAGCCCGGGAGGAGTGGATTACCGGTACTCTGGGGCTTTTTGGGGCCGCCGGTTACGGCGGATAAAGCCCCGTGGTCCGGGGCGCAATTCTTCTAACTACCATCAATGCCAAATGGATACATCCCTCCCTGGCCCTGCGGCTTCTTAAGGCCAACCTGGGCGATCTGGAGGGAGACTGCGAGATTCTTGAATTTGCCCTACGCCAGCCTGTGGCAGAAAAACTGGCGGCAATTCAGGACCGCCGCCCCGGGATTTTGGGGATATCCGTGTCAATCTGGAACCACGGCGTCACCCTGGAACTGCTGGAGGCCCTGGAAAGGGAATGGGCCGCCCCTGTTGCACCGGGGGCTTCATCCCCGGCTGGTCCTGTGGTGGTGCTGGGGGGGCCGGAGGTGTCGTATCTTCCGGAGGATGCGGAGATATTCCGTCATGCCGATTATGTGATCCGCGGCGAGGGGGAGGATGCCTTTCGGGAACTCTGCGGGGTCCTGCTGGGCAGGGGGGAACCGGCCGCAGGGGACCAGCGGGACGATGGACGAAATGATGGGCAAACTAATAAACGAAATGATGAACAAAGAGGCCGGCCCCCGGTACGGTTTATCAACGGAAGTCCGGCGGACCTTGCCCGGATACGGCAGGCTTACCACTACTACGG
>JAISFT010000290.1 GCA_031263435.1 Treponema sp.
AGGGCGCGGAGTTCGGCCAGAAGACGGTCAAAAACCCTTTCCCCGTTAAGCTCCAGGTTTTTCTTGTCGTAACCCATTCTGGAGCTTAGGCCGCCGGCCAGGATCAGGGCGCTGTCCGCCGGTTTAATGCGGGGCGCTCCCCCGGTAGCTGGTATGCAAAAGCTCGTGGGCCTTGTGGCTGTTGGGCTTTTCCAGGCACTCTTTGTAGATCTTTTTTATGGCCCCGCTTTCGTGGGATTTCCGCTTGGGAAGCTCCCGGTCATGTTCGAAGATGGCCCGGCGCCGGCCCGCATAGGCTTCGGCAGTATCGCTGTTGTCCAGGAGTTTCGGCTGCCCGCCTCCCGAAACACAGCCTTCGGGACAGGTCATCACCTCGATGAAGTGAAGGTCCAGGGTTCCGGCCTTGAGCTGTTCAAGCACGGGTTCTGCGTTTTTAAGGCCCGTCACAATTCCTACCTTAAGGGTAAGGTCCCCGACCTGGATCTCGGCGGTGCGGAATCCTTCCGTGCCCCTTACCGGCAGAATCTCCAATGCGTCATCGCCCAGCTCTTTGCCGGTGATGAGGGTGTAGCCTGTCCTGATGGCTGCCTCCATTACGCCGCCGGTAACGGCGAAAATGGCGCCCGCGCCGGTGTACTCGCCCATTGGGTCGTCATAGCCTTCTTCGGGAAGGCCGGCGAAATCAATCCCGGCGTTCCTGATAAGCCAGGAAAGTTCCCGGGTGGTAAGCACCACGTCTATGTCGCGGTAGCCCGAGTCTTTCATCTCCTCCCGGTCCGCCTCAAAAGCCTTGGCGGTGCAGGGCATGATGGAAACGCTGTAAATCTTGGCCGGATCCACCTTGTTGATCTTCGCGCCGTAAGTTTTAAACACCGCCCCGGCCATTTGCTGCGGGCTTTTGCAGGTGGAAAGGTGTTTGGTGTAATCGCTGTAGTTGTTTTCCATGTACCGTACCCAGGCCGGACAACAGGAGGTAAACATGGGCAGCACGCCCCCGTTAGTAACCCTGTTCACCAGTTCGGTCCCCTCTTCCATGATGGTAAGGTCGGCGGAAAAATTGGTGTCGTAGACCCGGTCAAACCCGATCCGCCTCAGCGCGGCGGCCATTCTGCCGGCGGACAGGGTTCCGAAGGGAAGGCCGAAATCTTCCGCCAGGGCCGCCCGGACTGCCGGAGCCGCCTGGACTATGGTAAATTTGGCAGGATCCTTCAGGGCGGCTATAAGCTCGGCGATACGGCTTGTATTGTAGGCGGCGAACAACGGTTCCGTCACGGTTTCCGGAAGCGCCCTTTCTTCGTGTTTTCCGTTGTACAATTCCAGCCCTTGTTCCAGGACGGAAACATAGGATTTGCACTTTTGCACACATTGACCGCAGAATACGCAGCGATCACTGACGATCTGCTGTTTTTCACGGGCTTCGCCTTCAATCGCATATACGGGGCAGACCTTGGAACATTCCTGGCAACCGGTACAAAGATCCGGGTCTATATTGATGATGGCCATTATTTCCCTCCCTGTGCGGCGAGGCCCGCGACGGCCCCGGCTGCGCTTAGCGCTTCCATGGATTCTGCGGCAAGCCGCCTCTTTTCCGTAATTTCGGCGACCGTGTCCACCACGCGCAGCGCCTTGCTGGGGCAGGTTTCCACGCAGGCCGGCGAATCCCGTCCGGTTCCGGCGCAAAGATCGCACTTGAATACCGGGGTCTCGCCTCCTGTCAGTATTTCCTTCTGGGCAATGGAGATCGCTCCGAAGGGGCAGGCAAGGGCGCAGTTCCTGCAGCCTATACACCTGCTCCGGTTTACCACTATGGCCCCGTCCCGTCTGACCAGAGCGCCGGTAAGGCAGGACTGGAGACAGGGCGCGTCCTCGCAATGATGGCACTGGACGGGCATAGAGACTGTTTCGGTACGCACCAGAAACAGATTCGGAATTAAATGCGACACTACTGCACCCGCGGTCCTGACATTCCCTTTTTGGTGGGCCGCAAAACAGGCCGTTTCACAGGCCCTGCAGCCCACACACTTTTCACTGTCAGCCAGCACAAAGCGGGCTCCCGCTTCACTCATACTATTCCTCCTTTCAATGTATTACCTCTCCATGAATTATTTCTCTCCAATAAAGGCAGCGCCGTTGCTGCCCTTATCTGTTTCTCTTTTATGTCTCCGCCTTCGGCGATCCGCTTTTCCGCCGCGTTCGGGCAGGAGACGATACAACCGGGTATGCGACCGCCTCCGCGGCGTTCACAGCCCGCGCATTTCTGCGTTTCCACCAGGATATCGCCGCAGACAGACACAATAGCGTCGTTGCCGCAGAAAACTTCGCAACGGGTCTGCGCGCAGGTTGTACAGCAGACCAGCAGCGGTTCGATATCACTGTTCATACATCGCAGAACACTAAAGCGCTAGAAGTCATGGCTGTCCCCTTAAAGCGAAGCAGCCGTGACGGCGTTTCTGCGCTTTTCGGCAATACTGTCGTTCAGGGCATCCTCGGTAACCAGTTCCAGAGCGGCGGTGGGGCAGACCTTCACGCAGGAAGGGGAGTCCGCCACGCCCGCGCAGAGATCGCACTTGTTGGCAATTTTCCGGGGTGTGCCGTCGGGGAGCAATTCCCCGGTCTCCACAATTTCCACCGCCCCAAAGGGACAGGCGATGACGCAGTTCTTGCAGCCTATACACTTCTTCGTGTTAATCGCGGCCCTGTTTTCCTCAAAGCTTATGGCGCCAGAAGTACAGGACGCCTTGCAGGCCGGGTTTTCGCACTGGCGGCAGTGTACCGGGGCGCTTACCCGCGCCGTCTTTACCATAAAAAGTTTGGGGTTAAAATTATAGCTGTCAGGATCGATTTCGAAGATATGTTTCCCCTCGTGGGCCACGACACAGGCTATCATACAGGTTCTGCACCCGATACAGCGCAGCGGGGTCGCTTTTACAAACTGGTTCATGCTGATACAACCTCCTTTCCAATGTGCATACGTTCCCGTATGTCCGCATAGCGGCGGGCCACTTCTTCCTTTGCCCATTTCTGGTCGGGAATCTTTTCGATGCGGGCGGCGCAGTACTTGTATTCCGGCGTCTTGCTCTGCGGATCCAGGGACGAAATCGTAAGCTCGTTACAGGCGCCGATCCACCACTGGTAGGTCATGTATACCGCGCCCGTTTTGACCCGGGACGTCGGTTTGGCGCGGGTGTATGCGAAGCCGCGTTTTGAAAGTATCTTTACGATGTCGCCCTCTTTTACGCCAAGCTGCAGGGCCTGTTCGGGGGACATTTCCACCCAGCCCGGCTCGTCCTCAAGGTTGCGGAGCAGGCGGCAGTTGCCGGTCATGGTGCGCACCGAATAGTGTCCCACCTCGCGGACCGTGCAGAGGGTCAGGGGGAATTCGTCGTTTTCGACTTCGGTCGGCGGGTGGTACGGCGATGTTTTAAGGATGCCGATGCCGTCCGGCGTGGCGAATTTGCCGCCGGCATGGAGGAACATGGTCCCCTTGTCTTCCGGCCCCTTGTCCCAGCACGGCCACTGGATACTGCCCAGGGTCTCCAGCTTTTCGTAGGTGGCGCCCGTGAATTTAGGACAGAGGTCTATCATTTCGTTCCAGATTTCTTCCGTGTTGTTGTAGCGCATCTTGTAGCCCATCGCGGTTGCTATCAGGCTGGTGATTTCCCAGTCCGTTTTGACGTTGCCCACCGGTTCCAGAACCTTGCGTATCCGCTGGAAACCGCGGTCGGAGCTGGTGTAAACGCCGTCGTGTTCGCCCCAGGCCGTGGCGGGCAGTATCACGTCCGCATGTTCGCAGGTCTTGTTCCAGAAAATATCCTGAACCACGACAAAGTCGATCATGTCGAGGGATTCGCGTATCTCTTCCAAATCGGGGTCGGACTGACAGGGGTCTTCACCGGTGATGTAGTAGGCGTGGAGCCGTTTGGCCGGGTCGCTTTCGTGCTGCACGAATTCCGGCGCCCGGGTAAGCTGTATGCCGGCCTTGCCGCTGAGTTTTACGCCCCAGGCCTTTTCAAACTTGGCCTGGATTTCGGGTTCGGTAACACTCTGGTACCCCGGATACACATTGGGAAGGTCCCCCATGTCGCAGGTGCCCTGCACGTTGTTCTGTCCCCGCACGGGGCCTGTGCCGCAGGCATAATGCCCGAAGTTGCCGGTAAGCATCGCCAGACTGCAGCAACACTTGACCGTTTCGACTCCCTGGGAGAACTGCGTAACCCCCATGCCCCACAGTATGACGGAATGTTTGGAGCTTGCGTACTTTCGGGCCGTAAACCTGATGTCCTCTGCGGAAAGCCCCGTGATGCCCGCCGCGTACTCCGGGGTGTAGTCCTTTACGACATTCCAGAAATCGTCAAAGCCCTTCGTGTGGGCCTCTACGAAATCCTTGTCCATCAAGCCTTCGCTGATGATGACGTTGGCCATGGCGTTTACCAGCGCCACGTTCGTGCCGCCCTTGAGTTGCAGGTGCAGCTCGGCGATGCGGGCGGTCTCGGTGATCCGCGGGTCGGCGCAGATGATATAACAGCCCTTCTCTTTTGCCCGCACTATGCGCCGCGCCACGATGGGGTGGGATGACGCCGCGTTGTAGCCGATGTTAAAGATTACTTCGGCATCCTCGATTTCAGGGATGGAGAGGGACATTGCGCCCTCGCCTATGGTCTGCATGGAGCCGACGACGGACGCGGCGTGGCAGATGCGGGCGCAGTGGTCCACGTTGTTCGTGCCCAGGACGGCGCGGGCAAACTTTTGCGTGATGTAACCGGCCTCGTTGCCGGGCCCGCGAGCGGACGCCGCGACAAGAAACGAGTCCGACCCCCACTTTTCCTTAATTTTCTTGAAGTTGCCCGCCACGAATTTGATTGCCTCGTCCCAACTGACCACTTCGAAGGGCGATTCCCTGCCGCCCTTGCGAATCATCGGTTCGCGCAATCTTTTGGTAAGAATTTGCGGGTCGTTGAGGTAGTCCCAACCGTACCAGCCCTTCAAACAGGCATTGCCGTCGTTGGTCCTGCCCTCCACCGGATGAACGTCCAGCACCTTATTCGCGCCGGCGTCGACGGTGAACAGGAGCTGACAGCCCGCGCCGCAGTAACAACAGGTCGTTTTGACCTCTTTTATTGCCATTAAAACACCTCTCTTTCAATAGCGCTTGTCCGTAAGCCGGATTCGAGCTCGCGACAACTCCAAATCAGCCCTTGCCCGTTAATCCTTCTCCGGAAATTCCAGACTTGTAAAGATATATCCAATGCAGTATAGTACGAGTATCGGGATAAGTCAATGAAAAATAAAAAAATCCTTAATATTGAAGGAATTGATTGAAGGAAGCGATAAATGCGCCGGCCCTTGTTCTTGTCGGCTCCTCCGGAAGGAACGCGGGAAAGACCTCAGCCGCCTGCGCCCTTATTCGCGCCCTAAAGGGGCGTTTCCCCGTAACGGCGCTCAAAGTGACCGTGGCGGACCGGGGCTGCGGCTGCCACCAGGGAAGGACGGACTGCGGCGCCTGTTCCTTTTCGCCGGATTATGTCATGGAAGAGGAATTGGATCCCCGTTCCGGCAAGGATACTGCCCGTTTGCTGGCGGCCGGGGCAGAGCGGGTATTCTGGCTCAGGGTGTCCCGTTCCTGCATTTCCGGGGGGTTCCGGGCTTTTTTGGAAAAAGCGCCCCCCGGTTCCCTGATTCTCGGAGAATCGAACAGTTTGCGGGAGGCGGTCAAGCCCGGTTGTTTTATCATGATTAAAAACAGTTCCGACAAGATAAAAGCAAGCGCCCTGCGGGTGGCCGGTTTGGCGGACATTACGGTCGAGAACGAAGGCGTTAT
>JAISFT010000200.1 GCA_031263435.1 Treponema sp.
GGAGCGCAGGTTCTACCCCGTCTTTTCCGGGCCGTCCCCTGTTTCCCGCCGCAGTTCCATCAGGGCCTCCAATCCAAAAACATCGTTGGTCTTGAGTTCTTCGGCCACGGAGTTGGGAACCAGCATCATGGAATTCCCCGCCTTCAGGCCCTCGTTCAAGATCGAAAGGATCTTTAACTTCATCGCCGGTTCGTTCCTGGTGTAGATGTCCGCCGCGGCTTCCAGCTTTTTGGCGATTTCAATTTCCGCTTCCGCCAGGAGCACCCGGCCCTTCTTTTCCCGCTCCGCCTGGGCCACCCGGGACAGGGAATCCTGGAGATCCTCGGGGATCTGGATGTCGGTGATCTCGATGTACTGCACCGTGATCCCCCAGTCGGTAGTCTTCTTGTCAACCTCCCCCTGGATCTGCTTTTCGATCAGGTCCCCCCGTTCCAGAAAGGTGGAAAGATCGTGGCTGGAAACGGCGTTCCGCAGGGCCGTCTTGGAGGCCAGGACCACGGCGCTCTCATAATTTTCCACTTCCAGGATGGCCTTTTGGGGATCCCAAACCAGCCAGAAGCAGATGGCGTCCACAGTAACGGTAACCGAATCCCGGGTCAGAGTTTCCTGGGCGGAGAAGTCCGTTACCCGGATGCGGATATCCACCACCCGTTCCAGGCGATCCGCCAGGGAGATAAGGAAAAAGAGCCCAGGACCCCGGACCCGCAGGAAACGCCCAAAACGCAGGATGATCCCCCGTTCCCACTCGTTCAGCTTGCGGACGGAGGCGGCCGCCAGCAGGGCGGCGAAAAAGATCCCCCCCGTAATTCCGTACGCCGCCGCAGGGGAAAGGCCGCCCTCCCCAATCCGGGAGAGGCACAGGGCCGCGGGAATTCCCCCCGCCAGGGCCACGATGATGAACCGCAGAACCGGCAGGGCAAAGTCCCGGCTTTTCCCCGGACCCGGCAGTCTGTTTATCAGCGGCGCTCCCTGATCAACCATCAATTTCTTCATATCGCTTGTTCCTCCCTTGTTTTTCACGCTTCCCACTCCCGATCCTCCCAGGCCCTGATGAGCCGGAGAATCTCCTTTTTATCCAACCCCAGGTCCCGCATTTCCCGCATAAACCGGCCCAGGGTCTCCCCGATCTTGGCCCCCAGCATATCCTCCTCCGGTTCCGGCCGCTTATCGGCGATATAGGTCCCGCTCCCCACCTGGGTTGCCAGGATCCCCCGGATCTCCAGTTCGCCGTAAGCCTTGGCGATGGTGTTGGGGTTGATCTTCAGATCCACCGCCAGGGCCCGGATGGTGGGAAGCTTATCCCCGGTCTTGAGTCTGCCGGAGAGCACCCCGTTTTCTATCTGGCGGATGACCTGCCGGTACACCGGCGTACCGCTGGTCTGATCCAGGACGAAGCTGACGCCCTCCGCCACATTTGTACTATTCATCTAGTGCAATGGTAAATGAACTAATACAATATGTCAATGGGTAATAGACAAAATTCTTGTGTAAGGCAAGGCCGGGGCACAGTCTGTGAAAACGCATAGACATTAAAGCCCGGCACGGCTTCACGAAGAAGAAGAAAACCACGGAGATACACGGAGGAACACGGAGTTTTTTGTTACCTATCCGGTACGCCCTTAAAGCATCTACTCTGTACTGCGGCATTCTTTGGATGTCCTCCGTGAAACTCCGTGCCCTCCGCGGTGAATTCTTAAAATTTTATTCCAAACCCTGCCTTGGGTCCAAAATTCCTATGCGTTTATCCGGCACATGGTGCCTGGCACCGAATTTGGGGGGTAAGCGTAAGCCCCGCCGAAGGCGGGGCTGAAGCGGAGGGGGGGCTAAAAAGGGGGCGGAACAAAAACGCCGTTTTTGTTCCGGCTGCGGAGGGTTTGTCCGTGGTAGCGGGCCCCCCCTTCTAAAAAGGTGACTGACACCGGGGTAAGATTTTACCTGAGACAATGCAAAACATGGATACCGGTGGTTTTTCTCGTATAATGGAACAAGGAGCTTAAGAATGTCTGACGAACCTGGGGTTTTTGTTGAATGGGATGATAGATACTCGGTGGGGATTCCCCTGATCGATGAGCAGCACAAGGAGTTGATCCGGCTTACCAACGAGTTGTACCAGGGTTGTCTGACGGGGGATGACGAGGCCCGTGAATTTTTCTTTAATGCAGCCCGGGGGGCTACGGACTACGTAAAGTACCATTTTTCCGCGGAAGAAAGGATGATGGAAAATATCAAATACCCCTATCTGGCGGAACACAGGAGGCGGCACGAGGACTTTATCATTAAGGTACTGGAGGATGTAAAGAGCTTCCAGGGGGGCAGGAAATTTGTCCCCAACAACTTTGTCCGCTTTCTCAGGGACTGGATTCTTTCCCACATCGCGATTGAAGATACCCGGTACGCCAGGTACATTATGGAATTAAAGCGGCAGGGGAGGCTCAGGGGCGCCTGAACGAAGCAGCCAGCGGGGGGCCGGCAGGCTTAGCCAGGTTTAGCCAAGTTTAGCCGCCCCCCCTCCCCTCCGGCTGCGGGCCAGGCCCGGTCAGCCCCTGGTTACCGGGGTAAAGCCGCCGTCATCCGGAACATAGGATTCCAGGGCCGCGGCGTTGCTGCCGCCCCGGTCCCTTACGCAGTTCCGCTGAAGGGGGCAGGCCCATTTAACGGCGTTGGCGATGATCAGTTGTATCTCTTTTTGGTGGTAGACCGGGAAGGTCTCGTGGCCGTTCTGCAAGTAGAAGATCTTCCCCTCCCCCCGCTGCCAGGTACAGCCGGAGCGGAACACCTCGCCCCCCTGGAACCAACTGATAAAGATCTGCTCATCGGGCTGGGGTATCCCAAAGGGTTCCCCGTAGGTTTCATCGTGGGGCACGGTAAAGGTTTCCCCCAGGCCCTGTACTATGGGGTGGTTTTTTAGGATGGTCCACAGCCGGACTTTTTCGCCGGCCTCCCGCCAGCGGAGGTTGTAGGTATCTGTCCCCAGGAGTTTCTGGAAGGGCTTGGACGCGTGGGCGGAATGGAGGGCTATAAGGCCCATGCCGTTTATCACCCGGTTTACCACCGCGGCGGCCACCTGATCATCAACTTCGTGGTGTCTCATGTGTCCCCACCAGATCATCACATCCGTATCGTCCAGCGCGGCCTGGCTCAGGATCTCCCGGTGATCCGGCAGGGTGGCGCAGCGGATGGTGCCGACGGCGGCGTCCTTTTCCAGGAAAGTCCTGATGGCGCCGTGAATCCCCTGGGGGTAGATGGCGCGGACCGCATCCACCGTGGTCTCGTGGAGAAATTCGTTATAAATAGTTACGTTGATCTTCCGATCCATGTCAGGGCCTCCTCAGTAATATTATCTTTATAAACATTATAAACTTACCCAGCGTTCCTTCTCAAGGGAATCGAGGACCGCGTCCAGGGTTTTTTGATTCGCCAGCCCGTCCTCCACGGTGGCCGCCAGGCCGTCGGCCTTGCCGTTTACGATGTCCGCAAAGGACCGCATCTGATCCGCCGCGTAGGAGGAGGGAACAGGAATTCTGGTGAAGGTACCGAGCTGCCCCAGGGGCTGGCCAATGCAGATTTCAAGCTCATCAAGGCCGGGACTTTCATCCAGCTTGTATACCAGGGCCCCCTTGCGGCCGTAAATTTCCAGACGCTGGTAATTGCCCCGGCCAAAGGCGAAGCGGCTGATCTCGAAAACCGCGGATACGCTGCCTTCCATGCGGGCCAGGTAGTGGCAGTAATCGTCCACATCGGAGACCCCCGTTCCCCGGCCTTCGGGGAGGGGCCGTTCCGTTACCAGGGTATCCGCGTCCGCCGCCACCCTGGTGTAATCCCTGCCGGTAATAAACCGGGCAAGGTCCAGCGCATGGCTGCCCAGATCTCCCAAGGCCCCGGAACCGGTTCTGGCCTTTACAAAACGCCACACCAGGGGAACGCCCGAATCGGGGTTTCCCCAGGACTGAAGGTACTGGGTATACACATGGTACAGTTCCCCCAGGGCCCCGCTTTGAACCAGATGCCGGGCGTAACGGGCCGCGGTCTTAAAGCGGTAGGAAAAACAGACCATGCTTTTTACCCCCGCCTCGGCAGTGCGCCGGGCCAGGGTCTCCGCTTCCCCGGCGTTCATCGTTACCGGCTTCTCCACCGAGTAGTGCTTCCGGGCCTTTACCACGTCCATAGCCATTTGGAAATGGCAGTCGTTGGGGGTGCAGATATCCACCGCCTCCACCGCGGCACAGGCAATAAGATCCCGGTAATCGGTAAAACGCATGGACCGGTCGATCCCGTAACGATCCCCCGTCTGCTCCAGCTTTTCCTTGTCAATATCGCAGAGGGCCGTAAGCTCAAAGTCCCCGCATCTCGTTATACCGGGAAGGTGAGTCCCCCCGGCAATTCCGCCAAGCCCGATAACCCCAATTTTAATCCGCGGCATCGCATCCCCCTGCAAACCCGACTATACCACACTACCCTGCGGCGGAACAAGCGGGAAGGCGGGGCAAGACAGGATAAACGCTTAAGGATCTTCATTTTCCTATTTTGGGCGCATCCGCCGCCCGCTCTGCGGGCGCCGGACCGGGCTATCCGCTTCAATTCCTCGACCCATCCCATACGTGGTCCTGCGGACTCCCACCGGGGCTGGGAAAAATCCCGGGCGGGAGAATCCCGAAAAATGCTTGTAGAGCCTGCCTCCGCTATCTCCGATAAGCTGTGGCGGGGGAGTGCCAGGGCCGGGCTAAGCCCCCGGGATAACGCTTGTAGAGCCTGCCTTCGCTATTTTCAATACGCTACGGCAGAGAATTCCAAATGTTTTCCCAAGGGCTTAGCCCGGCCCTGGCATTCCCCCGCCACAACAATCGTGGAGAAGATTCACAGTTTCCTACAAAAATAAACGTGTGTCCCCAGCCCCGCGGGGAGTCCGCAGGACCACCTATAGGCGGGTCTCTACAGAGGAGGAGATATGGGACGGCTAATGGCTGGGGGGGTCTGCGGTATTTCCGCTTCTATCCCTTGCGCTGCTCAAAAATGGCATCCATGCCATTTTTGAGCTGTAAGTTTTTTGCTTCGCAAAAAACTTATGAAACTATTGTGCCGGCATCCCTGCCGGCCATCCGTGGCGGAGTAAGACATTGGATTTTGCCTGTGGCAAAATCCATCTATCCGCCTTTGGCGGATAGCAATGGAAACAGCGGCATCCTGCCGCCGCCCTTCGGGCGCACTCCGGCATCCATGCCATTTTTGAGCTTCGGGTTTTGCGAAGCAAAACCCGGGAAATTGCTGACACCGGCTTCCGCGGCGCATACGGCGGCCCACAGGCCGCCTCCCTTTATTGGGTACTGTAGCTTTTATTGTGCGCCGGGCGTGTGTTACATCGGCTGGTAGAACAGCCCTTGACGGGCTGCTTTACTGCGCCCCATGCCGGCCCGGCTATCGCCATTCGGCCCCGGCAGGGGCGCTGCCCGCAGCTTTGCGCCCCTTTCAGGCCCCAGGCCGGCGTATCACGGCAAAAAACCGCCGGCCTGTTTAAGACCTGCTAAAAAAGGGATGTCGCAGCGTTGGCAAGTTTCGTCTGAATCTGCAGCAACCGTGCCGCCTGGGCCGCGCTCAGATCAGCGGAGGCGTTCCCCAGCCTTTCGCTCAATGATTCCGCCTGCTCCATAAGAGACAACGCGTTGGTCATAGCACTGTAATCCCCGGCGGCCCCTTTCTGCATGGCAGAAATATAATCATCCACAAATTTTTCATACTGGTCCAACAGGCTGTTCCAGTTGGTACCGGAACCGCTTGAAGCACTTGCCGCCGGGGCCTGACTGGCCGGAGCGGCGGGAGTGCTTGCCGCCGGAGTCTGGCTGGCCGAAGCGTCAGGAGTACTCGCCTCCGAAACCTGACTGACCGAAGCGGTGGGAGTACTCGCCGCCGGAGTCTGACTACTCGAAGGAGTAGGAGCGGGTGTTTGCTTATTGCAAGCCGTCGTCAGTACCAGTACCAGGATCGCTGCCAAAACCAATGTAAGCTTCTTCATACTAATTTCTCCATGATAAAATAATGGACCAATTTCAAAACCCGTCCGGATTTTGAAATTGACGCAAGGTTACTCACCGAATAACCTGCCCGTGGCAGTTTGATACCGCTGCCAGGTACCCGTATGCCCGCACCATGCACCCATGTCATGCGGACATTATGTCTTACGGCCGGTTTTACCTCCTTATCCTTTGACCTATCCTGTCGATACAAAACAGTATTGCCGTTTGCATTATTTTTTACCGGAGTTTTTTTTATTTGAACAGAGTAATTTACCACGGAAAATACGTGCGTATAATTCGTGCGTTCATGGAATATTCACCAGGGAGATACACAGAGAGTTGCACTAAACGAGATTGTGTCGGCAGAGCCGCCGGCCGGGGGGCAAGCCCCCCGGGAAAACATTTTGGAATTCCCTGCCGGAGCGTATCGAAGATATGACGTATCGTAGATAGCGTTGACGGGTTTTCTCTCCATCTCTTCCTTGGGTAGTCAGTAATGCTCAGTTTTGGTGACAGGCGAAAGGACGCCCCTCCCTACAGTCTAAACTTGACCTACCCCAATGTGTACCGCGGGGGCGGGGGTAATCCCGGAAAAACCTTTGGAATTCCCTGCCGGAGCGTATCGCAGATAGCGGAGGCAGGCTCCACAAGCGTTTTCCCGGGGGGCTTTGCCCCGGCCCCGCTATACCTGGCCTTGGAGAGGATTTACAGAATTTTGTACAAAAATACACGCCGGTGCCCTGATATATCGCTTGACAATCTCCTGAAACCGGTGTAGAATGTTACACCGTGTCAGGCGGCGTGGTGTAGATCGTCCGGTGGACGGGGCCCACAGGTTTCTCACTTG
>JAISFT010000203.1 GCA_031263435.1 Treponema sp.
TGATAACCTGATTCCCATTCATTCTTCGGGGGTATTCATGAACGCACTCATTATAGGAGGCACCGGAACCATTTCCGCGGATGTAGTTACCTGCGCCGCCGCCCGGGGCTGGGACATCACCCTGTTGAACCGGGGACAGCGGAGCAAAACCATGCCGCCGGGGACCCGGCTTATTGAATGTGATGCCCGGGACGAGGGGGCCATGAAGCAGGCCCTGGCAGGAATGTACTTTGACGTAGTAGCCAACTTTATCGGTTTTCTGCCGGAACAGATCGAACAGGACATCCGCATCTTTGACGGCGCATGCGCCCAGTACATCTTTGTTTCCACCTGCTGCGTTTACCAGAAGCCGGACGGCCACTACCTGACCACGGAATCCACCCCGCTGCGGAACCTTAATTCCCTCTACGGCCGGCGGAAAATTGCCTGCGAAGAAACCCTGAATCACGCGTACCGGGAAAAGAATTTCCCCATCACCATCGTGCGGCCCAACTGGACCTACTGCCTGGGAACCATCCCCTTTGTCTTTACCAGTTGGCGCCGCCCCTGGACCCTGGTGGACCGGCTGGAAAAAGGACTCCCCATCATCATCCCCGGAGACGGGCAGAACCGCTTCACCATTACCCACGCAGCGGACTTTGCGCGGGGCTTCGTGGGACTCATGGGGAATTACCATGCCCTGGGCCACGCCATCCACATTACCGGGGAAGAGGCCCTCACCTGGAATCAGTACCTGGAACAGATCGAGCGGATCGTAGGTAAAAAGGCCGCCGTAGTCCACGCAGCCACCGACACCATCGTCAAGCTGCTGCCCCATCTGCACGACGACCTTGCGGGGGACAAGACCGTGAACTTCCTGTTTGACACTACCAAGCTGCGCCGTTTTGTCCCGGACTTCGCCGCCGGAATCTCGTATTACGAAGGGGTCAAAGCTTCCGTTGATTATCTGCGGGCCCACCCGGAACTGCAGAACATTGACACAGAGTACCTTGCCAACTACGACAAAGTTCTGGCCGCCTGCGGACTGTAGATTTTTATTTTTAGGGCGCATCCGGCCACTTGCGTGGCCGGACCGGGCTATCCGCTCCAACAAAAAACCTGACGGTTTTTTGTTCCGCTTCTATCCCTTGCGCGTGTCTTAATCCGCCATCCGTGGCGGATTAAGACATTGGATTTTGCCTGTGGCAAAATCCATCTCTCCGCCTGCGGCGGACAGCAATGGAAACAGCGGCATCCTGCCGCCGCCCTTCGGGCGCAATCCGGCCTCCTTGCCGTTTTTCGCCTTCAGGTTTTTGTTTTGCAAAAACCTGGGGAATCCATTCACGCCGGCCTCCCTGCCGGCCTTTCGCTACGCTCGGCATGGGGAGGAAAGTCCGCCGCACGCTTGGTCAGCAATTCTCAGTTTCAAACGAATGATTCTTCAACCGCAAAAACCCGTCAAATTAGGGATAATTTGACGGGTTTTCTCCTGATCTCCCCCTGGGTAATCAGTAATGCTCAGTTGAGCTGACAGGCGAAAGGACCCTACCGTCTAAAGTTGACCTACCCCAACGTGTCGGCAGAACCGATCGCGGGGGTGGGGAGACACGTTTACTTTTGTAGAAAGCTGTGAATCCTCTCCACGATTGGTGTAGTGGGGGAGGGCCGGGGCAGGGCCCCCAAGAAAACATTTGGAATTCCCTGCTGGAGCGTATTGAAAATAGTGGAGGCAGATTCTACAAGCGTTTTCCTGGGGGCCCTGCCCCGGCCCTCCCCCACCACAGCGTATCGTAGATAGCGAAGGCAGACTTCTACAAGTGTTTTTTCGGGATTACCCCCGCCCCCGCTGGAACACGCTGTTCCATGGGTCAGGTTTAGCCTATAGTCTATGGCGTCCTTTCGCTTTTTGCCGGATAAACTGAGAATTACCGACGCCTGGCCAGAATAAACGCATAGAAATTTTTAACCACTGAGGACACGGAGTTTCACGGAGTTTTTGTTACTTATTCGGTACGCCCTTAAAGTATCTATTCCATACTGTGGCATTTTTTGGGGCTTCCACCGTGTGGCTTTTAATTGTTCAACACGCTCCTGCGTACTTTTTTGGGTGTCCTCCGTGAAACTCCGTGTATCTCCGTGGTTTTTCTTCTTCTTCGTGAAGCTTTGCTGAGTTTTCATATC
Organism: Treponema sp.; assembly: GCA_031263435.1. Next base: position 2,161 of record JAISFT010000203.1, read on the forward strand.
TGTGCATGTATCCTGATGGTCAGGGCATCGGCGTTTACTTTTATACGAAACTTTCCCACGTTAAATAAGCTGTCTTTTCTGGAAGTGGAGCAGGCACGGCAGGCATAGCCTGACTTGGTGTAAAAGCCGAAGGAAAATCATGGGTGTTTTTATAACCCTGCTATGCCTCTAAAATCGTCCCGCTTTTCCGAATCCTCATGGCATAATCCATTTTTGTCTCTTCTACTCGCTTAAATCAAGCCCCCACTCAAAGTTTTTCCAATAGCCGTCCTGGCCGGTTAAATCGCTGTACAGCCTGTCTGTTTGTACCAAATAATTTATGTCTTCACCAAATCCCGATGCCCAGAAAACCCGTCCCAAATAATAATCATATCCAAACTCTTCCCATGACTGGTACATCGTTTGTATCTTTCCGGCAAGTTCCATGATTTTTCCCCATGCTTCTTCCTCGGTTAAAAAGCTTACATTGTAACCCCATCTGCATAAGGCAACCGCCCTTCCCAGGTCCCAGGCCAGAATAGTTCTGTTGCTCAATCTGTTCCAATTGATGACGGCAAACTTCAGGTAATTATAATACCTTGAGCTTAAATGATATTTGTTATAAACGGTTATTATTGAGAATTCGCCGTTTTCACCCAATGTTTCCTGTATCAACTGCTTGATAAGCCGCAGGGCGGCGGCATGGCCGTCATTCTCGGTGTTTTGAATTGTTTCCAATAGTTCTTCCCGGTTATTTATGCCCCAATCCCGTCTTAACAACTCCAGATAATTGTTCCTGTTATTCTCATTGATATCATTGAAACCCAGTACATCGTGCTGATCGTTATTTGCTATGGTCAAAAAACCGGTTAAGGCCAGCGCCCACAACCGGTTTTCCGGCAGCCTGTTTTTCGGCGGCGTATAATAGTGCATCGCTTCCATCGGGGAGTCAAAAAAATCATCGTTGTAGTCCAGTCTGATAACATCCGATTCTACCAGAAATCTCCGCGAAAATTTTGTAATTCCGTCATCGTTTTCGCTGCCAGCAATTATTAATATAATCTGATGCCTGACATTGGTTTCGCTGCCGCCCGTTTCCCATGACCTGCTGTCTTTATATTTAAATTCACCGGCAAAAACATCACCCAATATCCTCTGGTCGACCTGCGGGTTGTCATCGCCGCTGTCGGCAATTGCGGCCAGGCAAAGCCTGTTTTCATATTCCCGGGGGAAATTTACTATTTCCAGGGCAATGGGTATAGTATTATTTTCCGCTGCAAGGTTTAAATTCATGGACAAAAACGCTATAATAACCAGTACTGTTTTTTTCATAGATCATCTCCGCAAAGGCTCTCTTCGGAACAATTTAATATTAATAGACAAATTTCCGCTTTGCAAGAAATCCCGGTGGATTTTTGTTTTTAACAAATGGGACGGGCCCGGCATAATGCATTGGCCGTCCGGCAGTCTGCTGTACCTGAGGGCGGCCGCGCTGCCTGCGGGCCGCCTAGTTCCGCCCCAGTCCTACATAGTAGGTCTCGAAGGATTCGCTGCGGCAGGCTGCGGGTTTGAACGCTCGGCCGGAATCAAAGAGACCCCGTATCTTTGTCAGGAGCGCCGCAGTGTCCCCGCCCTGGAACACCTTGACCACCAGGCTGCCCCCCTTTTCCAGAGCGCTTTCCGCGTAACCCAGGGCCGTTTCCGCCAGCTCCAGGGAACGGAGGGTGTCTACCTGGCGGCTGCCGGTGGTCAGGGGGGCGGCGTCGCAGAGTACCAGCCGGTAGGGGCCTTTCTCCATGAGCTTCTCCCGGATCTCCGGCAGGCCAATGTCCCCGCGGAGGAAAAAAAAGTTTTCCCCCTCAAAGAGCCCCCGGTCATAGCGGCGGGAGAGGGGGGAAAGGTCCGCCGCGGCAAGGAAACCGGCGCCGGCCAGCTTGCGCAGGACATAGAGGCTCCAGCTTCCCGGAGCGGCCCCCAGATCCAAGGCCCGGAATCCCGGCCTGGGGACGGCCTTGCCGCGGGCCCCCGCGGGGATCAGGCGGAATTTTTCATCCATTTCTTTCAGTTTGTAGACCGAACGGGCGGGATAGCCCTCTTTTTGGGCCTTCAAGGACCAGGTGTCCGGCTTTTCGTAGCGCATCATTTGGTATAATCTTGCCCCATGAACGGGGAAATAAGCCAGAGGCTTGAAGGCCGCGAATGTTGGAAGTAGAGATATGGAGTGTCGCCCATGTTGAGCAGGGGGATGCGATCCTGCTGCGGCCCCTGGGTTCGGATACGGTGGTACCCATTTTTATCGGCCACATTGAGGCCCATGCCATTCTACTGGGGCTGGGAGATGTAAAAACGAAGCACCCCCTTACCTGCGATCTCCTTTTGGAGGTATCCCGGCATCTGGGGCTCAGCCTGTTCCGGGTGGAGGTCTGCGAGATTCGGGAAGATACCTTCTACGCCCGGCTTTTCTTTTCCGGCAGGGAATATTCCAGGCCAAGGCCGCTGATCATCGACAGCCGCCCTTCCGATGCCATAGCCCTGGCAATCCGGGAAAAATGTGCGGTCTATGTCGCATCCCAGGTACTGGACCAGGCCGGGGTTCCCGCGGAGGTCTTTATCGAAGATATTGACAACAGCGGCGCTGCCGGGACCCCGCAGGCCCTAAAGGTTTCAAAAGAGGAATCCGGCGAAATCCCGCAGGGTAATCCCCTGGCTGTAAAGCGGCACCGGCTCCGGACGGAGCTGGAACTGGCGGTAGAGGAAGAAGCCTATGAACGGGCAGCGGAGATTCGGGACATTCTGATCCTGCTGGATCAGCAGTTGGAGCAGGAACGGTAAAAAACCCTTAAAGATCTGGCTGTAAAACCGATATTATTATGATACAATCGCGCTGAGAAAGGAGTAACCCTTTGGCGCTGAAATTTTCGGAACCCTTTGCCCGGTTGTCATTTTTGAAGCGGGTAAAAAAGACATGTTGTACCGAATCCTGGCTTTGGAGCTGCCGCCTCTTTGTCCGGCTGGTCCTGCTCACCGCCAGCATATACCTCTTTCCTGTACAAAGCCTGTTTGTTGCCCGTGCCCAGGAGCCGTCCGTAGAAACGGGGGTTGGCGGCGGCGCCTATCCCCAGGATGGAAACCCCGGAGACTTTCGGGAGGAAGAAGCGCCGGATGGCGATCCCGCGCTGGCCGGCATTCCCGAGCCGGAGCTCTTCTCCAAACCGCGGATGCTTCTTTCGGAATCTTACCAGGTGGAAAGGGGAGATGTCATAAGTAACCTGGCCCAGAAATTCGGCCTGAATCAGGATACGATCATTTCCTATAACGCCATAAAGAACACCCGGCTCCTGCAGATAGGTCAGATCCTCAGAATCCCCAACCAGGACGGGATTCTCTACACGGTAAGCCGCGGCGATACCCTAAGCAGTCTGGCGGAAAAGTACCAGTCGATTCCCGAGGATATCAAAACGGTGAACGAGCTGCTTTCCGATACTATCCGTGAGGGAACCACCCTGTTTATCCCCGGCGCCCGGCTTGACTGGGTAAACCTGCAGGAAATCAACGGGGACCTCTTTATTTGGCCCGTATCGGGGCGCATCACTTCCCCCTACGGCTACCGGAACAGCCCCTTTACCGGGGTCAGGCAGTTCCATGGGGGAATAGACCTTGGCGTCATAAGCGGTACGCCTATCCGTTCCGCAATGTCGGGCCGGGTTATCGTGGCAGGCTGGAGCGATGTTTATGGAAACTATGTGGTGGTAAGCCACCATTCAGGGTACCGGACTCTCTACGGCCACATGAGTCTGATCCGTGTAAAATCCGGGGAATACGTTACCACCGGCCAGCGGCTGGGGGATGTGGGCAGCACCGGGCTCAGTACTGCCCCCCATCTGCATTTTACGGTCTATAAAAACGGTGTAACGGTGGATCCCCGCAGCCTGATGAAGTAGCCCCCCACATTTACTTGTGGGGGACCCGTTCCCTTCCTATGATTGATTCCACAAGACGGAGAAATTTTGGATCCAGGGCCTGGGAGGTTTCCTGGCTCGGGTCCAGAATATCGCTGTTTATCAGGTGAATACCGTCCTGTTCATGGATCGGCTCTCCTCCCGGTTCCGCCAGGGGCCGCAGGATAAAGGGTTTACCGTTTTCACGGAACAGGAGGGGCCGGTAGATAAGGGGCTGTCCCCCATCCTCGCTTATATCTTCCAGACCGCCGGCGCTGTTTCCCCCCGCTTCATGCTGACGCTTCTTTTTGGCGGTCCCTTCGGCTTCGGGCCCTGCTTTGGGGAGGGTTTTTTCCAGTTCCTCAAAGCCGGAAAAGTCGGGAGTTTCAAAACTAAGGGTATCGAAGGGCGAAAACAGGCTCAGTTCCAAGGGGGCTGCCCCTGCTGGAGCCGCCGGGCTTTCCGCGGTGGAACCAAATTCTATCCGGCTGGCCAGGGTATCCAGATCTTCCCGGCTCATCGGGCCGTCTGCGGGGTCTTCCGGGGCTTCCCGGTCCACAGCCTCTTTCGTATCCCCCGCTGCAAAGACCGCCGGGGTAGTAACGATCTCCCCGGCAGAAGGCCCCTCTTCTGCCTTAATCTCTTCCATTGCGTCCACTTCCTCCATTTTCTTTGCCCTGGGCAGGCCCTCGGATTCTTCCGGGGTTTCCACCACTTCCAATTCTTCCAGAATCTCAGGTTCCGCGGG
>JAISFT010000020.1 GCA_031263435.1 Treponema sp.
AATGTCGTTGAAGATCGATCCGATCCGCTCGGCCTGGATCTCCGATTCCGCGGCCACCAGGATATGCCAGCCTTCCTTGAGCAGGGCGGTGAATTCTTCCTTCAGGTAAATGATGTTGCCGAAGAAGCTGCGGGAGGGGCCGCAGGGGATCTCGATGGTCCGGGCCCCTTCCTCCCCGCCCCCTTTGATGGACATGAAGGAAACCCGGCGGGGGAGGCGGGAAACAAGGTCCCTGAAATTGTAGAGGAGCCGGGCGGGGGCGGGGTACTCCAGATCGGTCCGGCCCCGGCGGGACTGGCGGAAGAGGTTTTCGTACTCCCGGTTTATTGCTTCCTGGGCATTTTCCAGCCGTTCCCGGTCAAAGAAAAACACCGGCATATCCCCCAGGTAATCGGGGAGGCCGGCGGCTCCTTCTGCAAAGGCCAGGGGGTAGAACATCTCCTCCCCGATACAGCCCTGCTGCTCCATCAGGGTTTCCAGAACAGCCTTGCCGCCATCGGAAAATTCGTTCAACCCTTCCAGATTATGCGCCAGGGTCTCGATCCGCTCGTCGGTCCAGACCAGTTCCCGCATGGGCCGGATATAAAAACCGGGAAGCTGCTCCCGGGCCTGGGGGCCGGAACTGCTCTGATCCACGGGGTCAAAACGGCGGATCCGCTCTACCCGGTCAAAATCCAGGAGGATCCGGTAGGCCTCGTCATCGGCGCCCATGAGGATGTCCAGCACTTCCCCCCGCAGCGCAAATTCGCCGTGGAGCTGCACCCGGGGAACCCGGGTATAGCCGTAGGAGACAAGCTGTTCCGCCAGCGCGGCGGTGTCGATGGTCTGCCCCCGGATGATGGGGATCATCAGGCTTTTAAGGTAGGGGGGAGGGGGCAGGGGGCCGAGGAAGGCCCGCTCGGGAATGATAAACACATCAACCGCGCCGCTATCGGCCGCGCCGCTGCCGGGCAGGCCGCTATCGGGCACGCGGCTGCCGGCCGCAGGGCTACTGGCCGCACCGCTGTCGGCCAAGGCATTTGCCCCCCTTGCCGGTTCCCCGTTCAGGTCCGCCAGCGCGCAGAGGACCCTGGTCCGCTCGCCAAAGACCTCCGACATGGGGGCCATCTTCCCGTAGGGAGCAATCCCCCACCAGGGCAGCGTCAGGACTTTGAGGCCCAGGGTCCTTAAATCCAGGGCCAGCTCGTTGGCGTCCTGCTCCGTGGGGACTACCACCGCGCAGACCGGGGGCCCTTCGGCGGCTTCCTGCGGGGGACTGCGCCGCGGGCGGCCGCTTTGCGGACCGGCCCCCCGCAGGAAGCCGCCTATCAGCATTGCGTTAAAGGACCCCTCCGTTCCCCGAATTTCCAAGGGGTATTGCCCCCCGCGAAGGGCGGAAATACATTCGGAAACTGCTTTGAAAGAAAGGATACCCCCCATAAAGGCTGTAAATGATAAGGTATTCATAGTAGAATGCCGAAAAGTATAGCATAGGTATGGTCAGGAATTTCAACGGAGCACTGCGGTGAAGGGAAGTCTTTTTTTACTGTTTATCCTGGTTTTTCCCTCCCTCCTCTTCTGCGCGGACGGGCCGGACCCATCGGGCGGTCCCGCGGTAGATTTCAGCATCCGGTACTTTGACAAGCGGCTCTACCACGCCGCGGGCCCCGGCGGCGCCTCCGGCGGCGGCGAAGACCCGATCCTGGTACAGGCTACCATCGCCAACAACAGCCCCCTCCCCTACCGGTTTAAGCTTGCCCATGAACGGGCCTTTTCCATCGAATTCGACATACGAACCATAAGCAACCGGGCGGTAGAACCCGCGGATGTCCTGATCCGCCGCCGGAGCAGCAGCGGCCATGTCTTCTTCCGGGAGATCTCCGTGGAAAGCGGGGAGTCCTTTTCGTTTGTCGAGGACCTGCGAAACTACGCGGACCTTAAAGAACCGGGGGCCTTTGTCGTAAGGGCCCGGATCTACCCGGAACTCTACCCCGGCAGCGGGGGGAACCTTGAACCGGACACCGTCCTGGAATCGAACCGGCTTTCCCTGAGCCTCCGGCCCCCGGTTATCCCCGGACCAGAGGGAATACCCGCGGCCATAGACCTGGATACGGGAACGATCCTGAGCCGGGAACGGCTTGCCCCCGATGAGGTGATCGAGTACCTGCTCAGCGCCCGGCAGAAAGGTCAGTGGGAAAAGTTCTTCCTCTACCTCGACATAGAGGAGATTATCACCCGGGACCCCGTAAGGCGGCGGCAGTGGAACGCAGAAAGCGAAGAAGGCCGGCGGAGGATGCTGGCCCGGTACCGGGAAGAGATGCAGCAAAGCGTCATTGACGGCGATATTTCCGCCATTCCCTTCGAGTTCGAGATCGAGCGCACCAACTACAGCGCCCTGGAAGGAACCGTGGTGGTCCTGGAAAAATTCAGGACCGGAACCAACTATGTCGAGCGGAAACGCTACACCTACTATCTGAGGCGTAAAGAAAACTACTGGGCCATCGTTGACTATGTAGTAACAAATCTGGGGACCGAATGAAACTGCTGCTGGTTACCGGCTCGGACGATACCTATGATCTGGTATCCCTTTACATCCGGCCGCTGGGTTTTGAACTGATCCGCTACCGCTACATCGTCAAGGCCATGGACAATGTGGACGAGATCGATCCCGCGGGGGTAATTATCAGCGCCAACGATTTCCCCCGCCACTGGAAGGCCATGGTCCAGTTTATCCGGGCCGAGCGGCCCAAGGAAATGTGCCCGATAATCATCCTGACGGGAAAGAATTTCCCCCTGGAAGCCACCACCCAGGCCTTCTACATCGGCGTCAGCGGCATCGTGGACGAAACCCTCTCCACCCCCGATCTGGACCGGCTGCAGACCATTATCTCCCGGTATATCCCCGTGGACGAGCGCCGCCGGTCCCGGCGTTTTTACACCGGCGAGTGGACCCGCTTCGGCTTTCTAATCTGCAGCCCCGTTGACAAGACCATTATCCCCGG
>JAISFT010000023.1 GCA_031263435.1 Treponema sp.
GGGGCCGGGGAACTGCGGATCTTCGATGTGATGTTGTAAAAGAGGAGGAAAGGATGGCAGGGAAATTGGACCGGAACGACAAGGTAATATTGGGCGTCATCGGCATAGGGAACATGGGGACCGCCCATATAAAAACGGTGTTTGACCGCCTGGTCCCGGACATGGAACTGGGGGCCGTGGCGGACCGGCTGCCCGCAAGACGGGAATGGGCGAAGGACCTTTTAGCCCCGGGGTTTCCCGTCTTCGAGGAGGGATCGGAGTTGATCAAAAGCGGTCTGGTCAACGCAGTACTCATCGCCGTGCCCCATTACCAGCACCCTCCCCTGGCAATCGAGTCTTTTAAGGCGGGGCTCCACGTACTCTGCGAAAAACCTGCCGGGGTCTACACTAAACAGGTTCGGGAGATGAATAAGGCCGCCAGGGAAAGCGGTCTGGTTTTCGCCATGATGTTCAACCAGCGGACCAACAGCCATTTCCGCAAGATGCGGGAGCTGGTTCAGGGCGGAAGTCTGGGGGCGATCAAGCGGACAAGCTGGATCATCACCAACTGGTACCGGCCTCAGGCCTACTACGATTCCGGGGACTGGCGGGCCACCTGGGCGGGGGAAGGGGGCGGGGTATTGCTGAATCAGTGCCCCCATAACCTGGACCTTTTCCAGTGGATCTGCGGCATGCCCAACACGGTGCGGGCCTTCTGCCATAACGGAAAATGGCACGATATTGAGGTAGAGGATGATGTAACCGCCTACCTGGAATACCCCAACGGCGCCACCGGAACCTTCATCACCTCTACCGCGGACGCCCCCGGAACCAACCGCCTGGAAATTACCCTGGAATGGGGAAAACTCGTCAACGAGGACGGTACTGGTCTAAGCCTCTACCGGCTTGACCGGAACGAGCGGGAATTTAACCGCAGCGCCACAGGGGGTTTTGACGCTCCGGGGGTTACGGTGGAAAAGATCGAAACCGATGGCAGCAACGAGCAGCACCTGGGGGTCCTTAAAGCCTTTGCGGGGCGCATTGTCCACGGCAGCCCCCTGGTGGCGGAAGGCTGCGAAGGTATCCACGGCCTTACCCTCTCCAATGCCATGCACCTTTCAAGCTGGCTGGACACCACGGTAAAAATTCCCTTTGACGAGGATCTCTTCCTCGAAGAACTCAACAAGCGGCGGGCCGTATCGAAGCTGAAAAAAGGTACTGCACAGGTTTTCGACAGCGGGAAAAGCTATAACGCGGGGGGAGCGCCGATATAGTTTCTGCGGGATTCCACCAGGGATTGAAGTTCCCCGTGCATGGCCTTATCCACGTCCAGGGCGATGGGCAGCACATACAGGGCCGTCTCCTCGGTGTAGCGGCTGATAAATTCGGCGTTCACCACAAAACCAAGGGAAATCATGTTGGAGATTCGATCCGCCGCCTTGAGCAGCTTGGCGTTCCGGGAGCCGGATTCCTTAATCCGGGTAAGAAATTCCGCCTTGGATTCCCGGGGGTACCGTGTTACCTCCAGAACCAGGTCGTACACGGCGGGGCTTTCATAATCAATGGCCAGGAGCAGATTGTGGTTAAAACCGGGGATATCCTCCAGCAGATCGTGGACAATGCTGGCCTTAAGAAGCGCCGAATCAAGGTGCCCATAATCGATCAGCGTAGCCATAGTGTCCAACTGGTGCCGGAACATGTTTCCGCCCCCCTCCCGGACCTTGCCAATCAGGGCAGTGGCAAGTTGAATATAGGGAGCCAGATGAATCCCCTTAAGCTGCCGCATCTCACCGGTAGTCATAACGTTTCCCCGGCAGGCCGTGATCAGCCAAGATCCCGGATATAGGACTCCAGCTTTTCCGTGCGCCTCACCGCGTCCTCAAGCTTCGTCCGTTCCTGGGCCACCAGTTCGGCGGGGGCATTTTTCAGGAAATTTCCGTTATCAAGTTTGGCCCTCAGAGCTGTAATAAAAGCCCGGTCCTTCTCGATGTTACGCCCGAATTTTGCCTTCAGGACCCCCAGATCCGCCGCGGCGGCAACATACACAAAGGCCTCAAAGCCGGTTCCGCTCCGGGAATTCCGGGAACGGCCCACCAGGGCGATGGAACCGGCGGGCCGTTCAACTTTGTCCGTCCCCGCCCCTCCCCCGGCCGTAATTTCCAGTTCCCCACTACCGGCAAGCATCTTTACCAGTTCTGCATGGGATTCCAGCGTTTCCCTGCAATCCTCCGCGGGGCGCAGGAGCAGCCGGAGTTTTTTATCCGGCGGAATAGTACATTCACTGCGAAGGGTACGGACCTGGGTAATCAGGTCCTTCAGAAGCTCAAATTCCCCCTCAACGGCCTGGTTTGTCCGGCCCTCGTCGTATTCAGGGTAGGCCGCAGTGATAAGCAGCTCCCCCGCGGGAATATTGGGCAGCTTGCCGTAGATCTCCTCGGTAATAAAGGGCAGCAGAGGGTGGAGAAGCCGGAGAGACTCGGCAAGCACATCCAGCAGCACGGTGGCCGCCCGGTCCTTTTCCGCATCATCCCCGCCTTTCAGCGAAAGTTTGGTAGCCTCCACATACCAGTCACAGAAGTCGTTCCAAAAGTACCCATAGGCCGCGGCCGCGGCATCGTTAAACCGGTAGCCCAGAAAGGCATCGGCCATAGCCCTGGCGGCGCCGTTAAGCCGGGATCGGATCCAGGTATCCACCGGCAGCAGAGCAGGATTCGGAACCAAATTTCTGCCCTCCAGGTTCATCAGGATGTAACGGCTGGCATTCCAGATCTTGTTGGCGAATTTGGAACCCAGCTTAAAAGAGTCCTTATCCATAAGAATGTCCTGCCCCTGGGCGCAGAGGAAGGCCATCGTAAACTTCAGGGCATCGGCGCCGTACTCGTCCACCAGTTCCAGGGGATCAAGGCCGTTCCCCAGACTCTTGCTCATCTTCCGGCCCTGACTGTCCCGAATAAGACCGTGGATGTAGATGTCCCGGAAGGGAACCCTGCCGGTAAACTCCAGGGACGCCATGATCATCCGGGCAACCCAAAAGAAAATGATGTCATAACCGGTTACCAAAGCCGTCGTGGGGAAAAAGGTCTTAAAATCGGCGGTATCACAGCCCCCGTTTTCCCAGCCCATGACGCTGAAGGGCCAGAGCCAGCTTGAAAACCAGGTGTCCAGCACATCCGGGTCCTGTTCAATGTTCCGGGAATGACAGTGGGGACATTCGGATATATCGCTGCGGGATACCGCCAGCCTGCCGCAATCCTTACAGGTCCAGGCAGGAATCCGGTGGCCCCACCAAAGCTGGCGGCTGATACACCAATCCCTGATATTTTCCAGCCAATGCTCGTAGGTATTCTCCCATTTGGAAGGGTAAAAAATAAGTTCCCCCCGCCGCCAGGCTGCCAGGGCTTTTTCCGCCAGGGGCTTCATCCTGACAAACCACTGCTCCGAAAGAAACGGTTCAATCACCGTATGGCAGCGGTAGCAATGACCCACCGCGTGGGTAATATTCTCTTCCCGGATGTAAAGGCCGGCGGCCTTAAGATCCTCAATTACCGCCTCCCGGGCAGCCTGCACATCCATACCCCGGTATTTTTCCGGCACCGCGTCGTTAAGCCTGCCGTCGGCACAGAGGATATTGATAACCGGAAGATCGTGGCGCTTCGCCAGCTCCCAGTCGTTGGGATCATGGGCGGGGGTTATCTTTACCACCCCTGTACCGAATTCCCGGTCCACATAGGCATCGGCCACCACAGGAATACTGCGGCCCGTCAGCGGAAGCTCCACCTGCCTGCCCACCAGGGCGCCGTAACGGGGATCTTCCGGATGAACCGCCACCGCCGTATCCCCCAGCAGAGTCTCCGGCCGGGTAGTGGCAATCTCGACAAAGCCGCCTCCGGCGCCGGCGCCGGGCGGAGAATCCCGCAGAGGATAGCGGATATGGTACATCTTCCCCGGTGTATCTTCATGCTCCACCTCATCATCGGCCAGGGCCGTACCGCAGTGGGGACACCAGTTCACCAGGTAGTTCCCCTTGTAGAGCAGGTCCCGTTCAAAAAGAGAGACAAAGACTTCCCGTACCGCCCGGGAAAGCCCCTCGTCCATGGTAAAACGTTCCCGCCCCCAGTCCACAGAGGCGCCCATCCTGGCAAGCTGCCGGGAAATAACACGGTGGTGTTCCTCTTTTACCAGCCAGGTTTCCCGGAGAAACCTCTCCCGCCCCAGCTCATGACGGCTTATTCCCCGGTCCCTCAGCCGCTTTTCCACCACATGCTGGGTGGCAATACCCGCGTGATCCGTACCCGGAACCCAAAGCGCCGGCTCCCCCCGCATCCGGTGATAGCGAATCACAATGTCGATGATGGAAACCACCAGACCATGTCCCAGATGGAGGATCCCGGTAACATTGGGAGGCGGAATCACCACCACATAGGGAGCCTCATCCCGGTGGATACCCCGGCCGGGACCCGGTTCGAAGGCGCCGCTTTCCTGCCAGCGTTTGTAGATAGGATCTTCAAAAGTCCTGGGATCAAAGGCCTTCGCCAGTTCAATCGCTTTCATCAGCTCTCCTCGGGTTTAGCGGGTTCTGTCTTACCAAACAGGAATATAGCTTTTTTCAGCGCGGTTTTCAAGAAAGCAGCAGGGAAACCGGGATAAACGCATAGGGTTGTTTTGTTTTTTGGGCGCATCCGCCGCCCGCTCTGCGGGCGGCGGACCGGGCTTTTCGGGGTTCCGCTTCGCTCCATACCCTGCGGGACCGGGGCTGTCCCCTGGGACAGCCCCGCCCCTCCAATCCCTTGCGCGGGCGAAAGCCTTCGGCTTTCGCCTTTCAAAAATGGCATCCCTGCCATTTTTGAGCTTCGGGTTTTGCTTTGCAAAACCCGGAAAATTGTTGACGCCGGCCTCCTTGCCGGCCATCCGTGGCGGATAGCAAGGGAAACAGCGGCATCCTGCCGCCGCCCTTCGGACGCAATCCGGCATCCATGCGGCCTTTCGCTGTGCAATACAGTTTTGCGCCGGGGCAGGATAAACGCATAGGAATTTGAGACCAAAGCGGGTTTGGGGGAAATTTTAAGAATTCACCGCGGAGGGCACGGAGTTTCACGGAGGAAAGCTGAATACGTAACCAAAAACTCCGTGTTCCTCCGTGCAAACCGCGGTCTTTCTTCTTTTTGGTGAAGCCTTGCCGGGTTTTCATGTCTATGCGTTTATCCTGGCGCC
>JAISFT010000096.1 GCA_031263435.1 Treponema sp.
CCCCCAGGCCGTAAAGCTGGAGGTGCGGCTCTATGACTACCTTTTCTCCGTGGATCGGCCCATGGACCTGCCCCCGGGCGGCGACTTTGTCAACAACCTGAACCCCGCCTCCCTGGAAACAATCTCCGATGCCCGCGGCGAGCCCTGCCTGGCCCGGGCCGCGCCGGAGGACCGCTTCCAGTTTGAACGGCTGGGTTACTTTGTCAAGGACAGCCCCGTAATCACCGGGGACGCGGATCATGACGGGGCCCCGGACGGCCTGGTCTTCAACCGGACCGTGGGGCTTCGGGACAGTTGGGCAAAACTACAGGGAAAAGCCGGCAAATAGAAGCCGGCCGTACCGGGGCCCTTCTTTTTTTGCGGGGCCCGTGGTACACTGGACGTATGATAAAGGTCGCAAAGGTCCTTGCCCTGGCGATTCTGCCGGCGCTTTTTTGCCTGAGTTCCGCGGGAAGGCTTAATGCCGCAGAAGAGTACTACCGGGAAGCGATAAGCATCGACTGGGAAAGAGACCAGTTCGATATGTACCGCTATACGGATTCTTATCTCAGGGAATACGAATATTATTTCGTTGACTACACGGTCAAGGAGAATCCCGGACAATCACTGTGGAGATCCCAGATCATCACCATTACCTATGTGAATCCCGACTATATGGTCATCCACGAAGTCCACAATTACTTTATGATCAGCCATTATTTCTCCCACGAAAAGATAGTCCACCACGTAAACCAGGAAGATTATTCCGCAAGCCCCTACCAGAGACCGGGGGGGGATCTGCAGTACATCCGGCGTTTCAACGCCATGCTCTCCAAAGTCCGGCTTATCCTAGCCGGGGAGGAGAACCGGGAATATATCAGCGAAGACAAGCGGCAACAGGATATTTTTTACCTGGACAGCGCCCGAAAGTTCATGTATTAGATGTTCATGTAGTTCATGTATTAAAGGAATCCTCATCCACGGGAAACATCCCACCGTTTCAGGGCCTCCCGCATAAAGGCAGGAATATTCATCCCATAAGCTTCTTCCAGGGCGGCCGATTCCAGCACATCCCCGGCATCCCCCGCGGCCTTGAGTTCCCCCCTGTCCAGAAGCGCCAGACGCCGGGAAAAACCGCGGGCCAGGTTAAGATCGTGGAGGACCGCAATAACAATGCCGCCCTCTTCTTCCGCCCAGGTCCCCAGATACCGCAGTAACTCTACCTGGTACTTCAAATCCAGATGGTTGGTAGGTTCGTCCAGCAGGATAATCGCCGGATTCTGGACCAGAGTCCGGGCTAAAAAAACCCGCTGCAGTTGTCCCCCGGAAAGCTCGGTAATCGGAAGCCCCGCCAGGGAATCCAGTTCAAGACGCCGCAGAATCGCATCAATAATTCGGCGGTCCTCCTTCTCCAGCCCCGGCAAAAAACCTTTCCCGTAGGCATAGCGGCCCAGGGCAACCGTTTCGTATACCGTATAGGGGAAATAAAACTGGGACGCCTGGCCCAGAATGGCCATCTTCCGTGCCAGTTCCCCCCGCTTCATGGTCCCCGTATCCCTGCCTTCCACCGTAACCCTGCCCCGGCAGGGTATAAGGCGGGCTATGGCCCGCAGCAGGGTGCTTTTACCCGATCCGTTGGGCCCCACAAGGCAGAGAAAATCCCCGCTTGCGGCTTCCAGGGCGATATTCTTAATCACATCCGGCCCGTTATAGCCCGCGTAAAGGGCCTCAACCTTGATACTGGTCCCGCTCATCCCCGGCTCCGCCTAAAATACACCCAGGCAAAAAAAGGCGCCCCGATAAGGCTGGTTACCGCGCCCACCGGCAGTTCCGCGGGGGAGATAATAGTCCGGGCCGCCAGATCCGCCACAATCATCAGACAGCCCCCGATAAAAAACGACAGGGGCAGGGCGTAGCGGTGATTCGGCCCGACAATGCGCCGGCTGATGTGGGGGGCGATAAGGTCTACAAAGCCGATAACGCCGCAAAGGGCCACCGCCGCGCCGGTAAGCAGACTGGCAAGGAAAAAAAGCCGCCGCTTAACCTTCCGAATCTCCATCCCCAGGGCCTGGGCTTCCTCCTCCCCAAAACTCAACAGGTCCAGCTCCCGGCTGTAGCGGACCAGGCCAAGGCAGCCCAGCGCCAGAAAAGGCAGCATCATCGTAACATAGGGCCAGCCCTTTAGGGCAAAACTCCCCAACTGCCACAGGATAAGGGTCCTCAGCTCCTCCCGGAAAAGGGCCATAAGCGTAGTCAGCAGGGCATTTACAAACAGGGAGACCACCATGCCGAAGAGGATCACCGTATTGCCCGACATGTTCGGGTCCAGCCGGGTGGAAAAAGCAATGACAAAGAGGACCGTCAGAAGCCCGGAGGCAAAACCCATGACCGGCAGCGTAAACTGCCCCAGCAGCGGCAGGGACAGGCCGCAGAGGATCACCAGCGCGGCCCCCAGGGACGCCCCGGAAGAAACCCCGATGATGTAAGGGGAGGCAAGCTGATTTTTCAGAATCGACTGGAACACGGCCCCGCTGACGGCAAGGGCGCCCCCCACCATAAAGGCCAGAAGCACCCGGGGCAGCCTGAGCTGCTGGACAATGGAAATATCCCGGACGCTTATGCCCTCCGTCCGGCCCAGGATGATCCGGGCCGTATCCGTCAGGCGGATAGACGAACTCCCCAAAGAAGCCCCGGCGCAGATACAAACTACAGAGACAAGAGCCGCCAGCACAAGCCGGCGGAGACGGGAACCGTTTCTATTCACCGCCAAGGGACGCATATTCTTCGGGGTAGATTGCCAGCGCCATCTGCCGCAGGGCCAGGATAATATGCTGCGAAGGCCGGGATGACGAATTCGCGTCGATAAGGTATACCTGCCCTTCCCGTACCGCGGTAATATCGGCAAATCCCCGGCGGGTTTTAATTTCCCCCACCGGATCGTCAATAAAATTCACGTTAGTCAGGATCACCTCCGGGTCCCGCTCCAGAATCGCCTCCGCTCCGGGGGCTATCCACCCCGTCCTGTCGGAAAACACATTCCGCGCCCCAACCATCTCGATCATCTCGTTCAAAAAAGTCTCCCGCCCCATCGTTACCGGATCGGGAAAGGGAGAAATTTCCAGGTAGACCGCCTTTCTGTGGAAGGCCGGGTCCTCCGTCAGCCGGCGCCCAATGTCCGCCACCTGCTGAATCCCCCGCTCCATAACCGCCACCAGCTCCTCGCCCCGGTCCACCACCTCCAGCTCCGCGGCCAGGGTCCTGATGTCCCGTTTAATGTCCGCTATACTCTGGCTGGTGGGGATGAAGAACCGGCGGATACCCATCGCTTCAAAGAGGCTGTAGGGATCCTCCGCCGCGCCGTACACGTTGACTTCGGTACTGATAATAATATCCGGCTCCAGCCCCAGGATAAACTCGTGGTCGGGGTAGAAGTAGTCTATCTTCGGCAGCCCCGGCGGAAGAAGTTCCAGCGAAAACTCATCCGCCGCAACAATCCGGGACCCCAGCCCCAGGCCGATAAGCATTTCCGTTATGCTGGGAGACACGGAGATGATCCTGCCGGCCTTTGGCGCCGCCGCGGTCCCCCTGGGGGCCCTGGCGCTCAGCAGCAGAAAAACCGTACAGAAAATCAGAAGCCCCGCCAGGATCCGCCCTTTCACGCCCCGCCCCGGCCCGCCCTTGCTCTTCCCAGAAAGTTGCATCGTATTCCCCCTTCCAGTTACCTGTTCCGGGCCCATTGTTTCAGCAAATCCCGTTTTTGTCCAGAAGCCGGGTAAACAGATGTCAGGTCAACAGGTCAGGATACCCACACAGGTTTTTTTATTTTGGGCGCATCCGGCGCCCGCTCCGCAGGCGCCGGACCGGGCTTTCCGGGGTTCCGCTTCGCTCCATTCTTTGCACCTGGCGGTGCAAAGAACGCTTAGTCCACCGCAGGTGGACAGGCCACCTGCGGTGGACACGCGCCCCTCCAATCCCTTGCGCGGGCTGCGGTTTGGTCATTAGACCAAACCGCAGCCTTTGGCTGGGGCGCAGCTTCTATCTGCCGGCGGCCTTGCCGCCTTGTCCTACAAATCCCGTATTGTGAAAGTTTGGAAGATTTTTTTGAAAAAAAGCGAAAAAAGTACAAAAAAGTATTGACACAAACAAAAATTTCCGAATATGATATTGACTATAAGGAGCTTTAAGGTTTATGGGTGATTTCATAGCCTTGAATAGTGTTTACCCCCCCCCCCCCCCCCCCTTGGAAATTTATACCATATAACAGTTTCCATAACCTAACATCCCATCTTAGTAATTTTCTTGTTTCTCATATACCGGATCTTTTCTGTCAATTTTTGTTCCCTTACATGATCATTAGTTCCTTGTTTAAGCAAAGGCTAAGGAGGTGGAATTTCCCATAAACAATACCCGGCATCCGAATCAAACTGTCAAAAATCCTGTGATTCATGGACACGTTATTCGGTGAATGTTTCTATGAATTTGCAAATCAAGTTTTGCAGGCACGGCATTTTAAAAATGCGAATTGGTAAATAAAAATCCCTTGGGGATAAAAAATTTAGGAGGATTGTAATGGCGCAATCAAGTAAGTCCAAAGTTACGGCGGCTTTGCTCTGTTTCTTTCTAGGAGCATTGGGTATCCACAGGTTTTATGTGGGTAAAACTGGTACCGGTATCATCTGGTTATTGACAGTCGGATGTGCGGGGATTGGAGCTTTGATAGATTTTATCATGATCCTTGTGGGAAAATTTACCGACAAAGAGGGTAATTATCTAGCTTAAAAAGGAGTAAAATATGAGTGACATCCAAGGAAAGGCAACGGATGAGGCATTTTGTCCATCGTGTGGAGCTATTATTAAAAAAGAAGCGGAAATTTGTCCCAAATGTGGTGTAAGGCAAAAGAAGCAAGCCAGTGAAGTTTCTTCAAAGTGGTTGACCTTGTTTCTTTTGTCAATATTCCTTGGCGAACTTGGTGTTGACAGGTTCTATGTAGGTAAAATTGGAACCGGTATTTTGAAATTAATAACGGCTGGCGGTTGTGGTGTTTGGTGGTTAATTGACTGGATTATGATCTTATCCGGCAAATTTACCGATAAGGATGGCAATGTTATTAAAAAAGAATAATATGGAGAAAATGCCCTTATTGGATAAAATAAGGGCATTAAAAAACAAAGATCAAATATTAAAAACATTTTTGGTTTTAACTGCATTGTTCATTTTTTACAATATTCCCACAAAATATTTAGGCGATACCTATCCTATTTGTTTATATCGGATAATATTTAAAACTAAATGTTTTGGCTGTGGTACGACAAGAGCAATATGGTCAATTTTGCATTTTAATTTAATTGATGCATTAAGCTATAATAAATTAGTTGTGATAATATTTCCGTTATATGTTGGCTGTATTATTTCATGGATAAAAAAACATAAGAAATAGCGCCGTTGCGAAACGGTGCCTGGCACCAATTCACAGGGCTTTCCCAAAACCATGTGCGTTAGCGCCTGGAAATCTGAACTTTAACCGATTCAACCTTCCGGTATTCAGGATGGGCCGGCTTCATCCTGGCTATCTGATCGGCGCTAAGTTTGGGACTGTCTTCGGTATAAACAATGGGGATTTTTTTAATTTTCCTGAGCCGCTTATCCGATAGTTTTTTTGAAGTAATCATATGTGATCAAAAAACTCGCGGGGCGGTATGGTTCATAAAAGATGAATTTCCTATATTCATATCAACAAGGAATTTCAACGCCTCCTACGCCTCTACCAGCGCCGCCGTATGGCCCTGGGCAAGCCATGCGGCAAATTGAAGGGCCTGCATAATATCTTCCCGTTCAATGTAAGGATAATCGGCCAGCAATTCTTCAATAGTCTCTCCCGCACTTATCTGGGAAACTATCCTTCCGGCTGTAACCCGTGTTCCCCGGATACAGGCTTTGCCTCCCATGACGGCGGGGTCCAGACTAATACGATCCAACTGTCCATTATTCATGATATGTTGAATATATTCCAAAAGGCGGGACACAACAATGCCTCAAAGCGGCGGGGCAGGATAAACGCATAGACATGAAAACCCGGCACGGCTTCACGAAGAAGAAGAAAAACCGCGAAGTTGCACGGCGGAACGCGGAGTTTTTTGTTATGTATCCGGTACGCCCTTAAAGCATCTACTCCGTACTGTGGCATTTTCTGGGGCTTCCACCGTGCTGCTTTTAATCGATCAACACGCTCCGCGTGCTTCTTTGGGTGTCCTCCGTGAAACTCCGTGCCCTCCGCGGTGAATTCTTAAAATTGTATCCTAAACCTGCCTTGGGCCCAAAATTCCTATGCGTTTATCCTGGCAGCGGGGACCGGCTCTGGCTGCGGCCAAAAAAAGGCCGCCCCTGCCGGGGCGGCCTTCGTTCAGTTACCGTTACACTTAGCGGTCTAGTAGTCCATGCCTCCCATTCCGCCCATGCCCCCGCCGCCCGGCATCGGGGCCGGTTCCTTCTTCTCGG
>JAISFT010000115.1 GCA_031263435.1 Treponema sp.
GTTTCTTTGGTATATTCCTGATATTCGTCCATATCGAAGAATGGCATTTTTATATACGCTGCGGTTTTGTAATTCTTTATCCATTCCCTGCTCGATTCTATCATATATTTTATCTCTTCTTCATCGTAGCCTTTTTCCCTGTAGTATTCGGCTTCGGTTTCGGCGAGACTGTCTTCGGATTGATTTGTGCCGCATTCGATCCAGCTCATTGTATACCAGTATGTGCCGGGCATGTTTGTGAAATACTGGCCGTATCTTTCTTTTGAACCCAGCAAAAACGTTATGCAGTCATGCCCCCGCGGAATTACAAGCTTATATTTATTGCTTGATATGCCGACTATTCCATTTGAGCATAATCCGTAACCGATGAGAACGGCGTCAAAATCGTCTTTTATATGAGGAGCGTATATTCTCGTGTCATTTGTATGGTAATCTTTGCCGCTCTCCACAGAATCTATTTCATCTTGTAAAACTTTTCGCAGTATATCGGGCACATTATGATTTCCCTGACGCAGAAACGTTATATCTATATTGTTCCGTGATTTAGAACATAAATATCCCATTTCCCGCGCAACAGCCTTACATGCTATAAGCTTAAGGCGCATATAGTTCCCTCCAATATCGGACGGCAAGGGGGAGTCTTTCTATGTTCCGGTTCATCAATGACATCCTAGAACAGTTTTTGCCTTGTTTCAATATGCAGGGACTATTTATCACCGGGGCTCCTGTATTTGTTATACCCCCCAATCGGTTCCGGCCGTAAAAAATGCGGGGGCGCTGCGGGGGTAGAACCCCCGCAGAGGGGGGTGCCGTAAGGTTTGACGCCGTAGGCGGCAAAGCTGGAGGCAGGGGGGAGGCTTCCCCCCTAATATATGCTGAGGGTTTTTCTATGGCTAAAGCGGTATACATATAGGGTTTGTATAGTAATTTTTTACGTTTCCACTATAATTGTAAGGATGGTTACGGATGTATCCCCAACTGGGGCCCAAAATGGGGTTCCGGGTGAGGCCCTGAATGAAACTGGTCAAAGGACCGGCATCAAGCCCCTGATTGTGCAGAGTGACCGTACCCTGCTTCTTGATGTGCATGCCCCCGGCGCGGGAGAGGCCCGGGCGGCGATTTTGCCTTTTGCAGAGCTGGAGAAATCCCCGGAGCATATCCACACGTACCGTATTACCCCTCTTTCCCTGTGGAATGCCGCTAGTGCGGGGCTTTCTCCGGTGGATATTGTCAATGCTATCAAGACCTACAGCCGCTACGACATACCCTCCGGGATTTTGGAGGGTTTTTCCGATACCATGTCCCGCTACGGGAAGATACGGATGGTGTCTACTGCGGCGGCGGACTCCGGCGGGGTGGATACGCTGCTCCTGCTCTGCGGGGATGAGGCGATTGTCAGGGAGATTGCCGCGGCTAAGTCGCTGGGGAATTACCTGCTGCCGGTGAAGGGCGGGTTCTCCCTGCGGATGATTGACCGGGGCACGGTGAAGCAGGAGCTTATCCGCCTGGGCTGGCCGGTTCAGGATGAAGCTCCCTTTGCAACAGGGGAGAATCTCCAAATGGAGCTGCGGCAGACCAGCAGATCCGGCCGGCCCTTTGCCCCCCGGGATTACCAGTTGGATGCGGCGGCTTCGGTTTATGGGGATGGGGGGCCCGGTACGGGCTACGGGGTTATCGTGCTGCCCTGCGGCTCCGGGAAGACGGTGGTGGGGATGATCGTTATGTCCCTCCTGAAAACAAATACGCTGGTTCTTACTACCAATGTGGCGGCAGTGCATCAGTGGATCGACGAACTGCTTGATAAAACCGATTTGGAGCCGGAAGACATCGCGGAGTACACGGGGGATTCTAAATCGGTGGCCCCCGTTACCATTGCTACCTACCAGATCATCACCTGGCGGCCCGACAAGGGCGCCGAGTTCCCCCATTTCCGCCTGTTCCGGGAACGCGCGTGGGGGCTTATCATCTACGACGAGGTACATCTGCTGCCCGCGCCGGTGTTCCGGGTAACTGCGGAGCTGCAGGCGGTGCGGCGCTTGGGCCTGACGGCCACCTTGATTCGGGAGGACGGCGCGGAGGACGCGGTCTTTAGCCTGGTGGGGCCCAAACGCTGTGATGTGCCCTGGAAGGACCTGGAAGGCAAGGGCTGGATTGCAGAGGCCGCCTGCGCGGAGATCCGCCTGGATCTGCCGGAAGAACTTAAAATACCCTACGCGGTGGCCTCTCCCCGGGAGAAGTACCGCATTGCCAGCGAAAACCCGCGCAAAGAGGACGCTGCCCGGCAGTTGGTGGAGAATCACCGGGAGGATCAGATTCTGGTGATTGGTCAGTATATTACCCAACTGGAATCCCTGGCCCGGCTGCTCAAGGCCCCCTTGATCACCGGGAAGACGGCAAACCCCGAACGGGAGCGGATCTACGCCGCGTTTAAGCGGGGGGAGGTCCGGGTGATCGTGGTATCCCGGGTAGCCAACTTTGCTATTGATCTTCCCGATGCTTCCTGTGCAGTACAAGTCTCCGGGTCCTTCGGATCCCGGCAGGAGGAGGCCCAGCGGCTGGGACGTATCCTGCGGCCCAAGGGGGGGAAAAACGCCTGGTTCTACACGCTGGTATCCCGCTATACCGTAGAGGAGGACTTTGCCGCCAACCGGCAAAAGTTCCTCGCCGAGCAGGGCTACAAATACTCCATCCAGCATTGGGCTGTCTAATGGGAATTTTTCACGGCCTGGACGAATGGAAGTCCGCAATGATGACCCTGCCGGAGGATGTTTTTTTCGATCTGCTGCGGAGTGTCTTTGGTCATGTAAAAACCCCCTTTAACAAGCAGAACCTGCTTGCCGATCTGACGGCCTTTCTTTCCCGGGACGATATCCGCCGGAATATTGCCGCCTATATCGATTATACGGATGCCCAGGTTATCGCAGCAGTAACCCTGTTGGGGAACCCCGGAGTGGCGGAACTGGAACAGTTCTTTGCCGGGGAAGACAGGGATATTGTTACCCTGCTGCTTAACCTGGAAGAACGGTTCATCCTGTACCGCTACCGGGATGGACCCCTGTTTCGCCTGGGTTTGAATCCGGTCCTGGAACCCCTGCTTAAAGACCTTGCGGAAGACCTGTCGGGGATCTTCCTTTCCCTGCCGCTTGAAGATGGGGAGGGCGCCCCGGACATTCCGGCTAATGCCGGCAATCCGTATAGTCCGGGTAGTCCGGGTAATATCGGCGGCCGGGGGACCGTTCCCCTGGATGACCGGTTTTTTGCAGCCCTGATCTCCTTTGTCCTGGAGGAGGGGAATCTTTTCAGGCAGGAGGGCCGCAGAACGGATAACCGCCGGGTAGAGGGCCGCCTGCGCAAAAAGATCCTGGATTCCGCCGGACGGATCTTCCCCGGTTTCGATTTGGAACTGATGATCCGCGGCCTCCTCTGTCTGGGATTGTGCCGTTCTGCTTTATGGGGCGGAGCGGCTTTGCCGGAGGGCGCCGATCCGCTTTCACCGGGGGCCGAACCGGCTGATACGGCCTCTTTTCCCACGACCCCCTTTTCCACGGCCCCCTTTGCTCCGGGGCCGGAGGGGGAGCTTTTCAGGCCGGATGATCATGTCCTGGGGGCCTTCCGGGACCTTGAACCCCGTCAACGGCTGATCTACTGGGCGGCGGGCCTCTGCCTGGGGATGGATTCCCTGCCGGATCCCGTACCGGCGCCCCGGCTGCTTCGGGGCAGAATCCGCTGTCTGGCCCGGCTTATCGACAGCCTGTTAGGTTTCTTGAGCCCCCGCCGGGTCTATCCACTGCAAACCCTGCGCCGCATCCTCTTTTTCCTGGAACGGGAAACCGGCGATTTTTCCGCGGGTTTTTCGGGGCCGGGCCAGGGCCCTCTGAGCGCGGCCTCGGGTACAGCCGGGCAGCAGGGCACGTCCTTTCCCCCGGCAGGAACGGGGGCTTCGGCGGGGCTTCCGGCAGGGAGTTTCGGGGCCCGTATCGACACGGAGAAACTCTGCGCGGCGCTGGTGCAGACAGGTCTGCTGTACGCTGCCCCCCAGGGCTATTGCCTTGCCGGCGCCCCGCCGCCTTCCGCAGAGCCGGGGGCCCCGGACAAACAGAACACCGGGAAATCCCCTGCGCCGGTTTTGGTGATAGACGCCCCGCTTTTCTGCCTGTTGTACCCCGGCATCAATTTTTCCGATGCCCTGACCCTGGCCTTCTTCACGGTGGTACGGGAAACAGGCCGGATATTCCGTTTTGAAATAACCCGGGAATCCTGCCTGCGGGGTTTCGAGCGGGGCATGAGTGCGGCGGACATGGAGGAACTGTTAACCCGGCTGTCGGGAACCCCGCCTGAAGCGCCGCTGCTGTGGACCCTGCGGGATTGGGAAAAACGGTCTTCAGAGGTTTCCCTGTTTGAAGGAGCCGTCCTGGCCCTGTCCCCGGAACGGCGTTACCTGTTGGAAACCGAAGCCCTGAAAACCCTGATCCGGCGGGAACTGACGCCGGGACTGTACCTGCTCGATTCGGGGGACCGGGCGGCGGAGGCCCTGCGCAAGGCCGGGGTGGATATTTTTACCCGCTATACCGGACAAGCGGAGGCTGGGCGGAGGATTGAAGATCCGGTTATGCTGCAGGACGGCGGACTGCCGGGCCTGCTCATGGGGGGCGGCCCCTTTCCGGCCCTGGGAAAAACACGCCCGGAGTATCGGGAGGCCGGTATTTCCGCCATAACGGACCCATCGCCGGACCGGAGAGCATCATCCGAAGGGGAAAGCGGCAAAACGGCGGAGGTCCTGAAGGATCGTTTCCGCCGGGCCTTGGCCGGATGCCGCCTTTCCGCAACCGAACGGAACGAACTGGCCGCCCGCATTGAGCGGCGGCTGGTCCTGGCCGAATCCCAGCTTAGTCCCGAATCGGTCCGCGGTGAAAAGCTGGAAGCCCGGGATCTGGATTATGTGGGCAAGGCCTCTATCGCAAAGCAGGCCCTGTCCTCCCGTTCACAGGTAGAAGTACTGTTCCCCTCCGCGGACGGCGGCGGGGAACAGAGGATCGTGGGCCTTCCCCTGGCCCTGGAAAAGTCCGGGGGGGAAAGCGTTCTGGTGATCGGCGACCTCCGCAGGCCCGGAGAAGCGCCCCGCACTTCCGGGAACCCTGCCCAGGAGGATACCATTCGTATCCCTGGGGATACTATCCGTATCCCCTTGGGAAAGATAAGCCTTCTGCGGCGGATAAAGAAATCAATGTTTGAAATCTAGAGTTTGTTGTGCTTCGCGCATAAAATTGTACTCAGCGAAGTCAGGAGAATAACATGCCATTGTTACCGTTTTCGAGTAGTAATCAACAGGTGGAACTAAGCCAGGCAAAGCTGGCGGTCTTGATCGACGCGGACAACACGCAGGCGTCGATCATCGAAGGGCTTCTGGACGAAGTTGCCAAGTATGGGGTAGCCAGCGTCAAGCGGATCTACGGCGACTGGACCAGCACCCATCTGCGGTCCTGGAAAGACAAGCTGCTGGAATACGCCATACAGCCGATACAGCAGTTTTCCTACACAACCGGGAAAAACGCCACCGATTCCGCCATGATCATCGACGCCATGGACCTGCTGTACAGCGAAAAACTGGACGGGTTCTGCATCGTTTCCAGCGATTCGGACTTTACCCGGCTGGCAGCCCGGCTGCGGGAAAGCGGCCGCACCGTTTACGGCTTCGGGGAAAAGAAAACCCCCCGGGCCTTTGTGTCGGTCTGTGACAAATTTATCTACACAGAAATACTGCGGGATAACCAGGACGAGCCGGAAGAGGACGACAGCAAACCCGCGGGCCGGCTGCGGAAGGAATTCAAACCCGACCGGCGGCTGCTCAAGCTGCTGCACGATGTGGTGGACGATCAGGCCGATGAGTCCGGCTGGGCCTATCTGGGCGGAGTAGGACAGAAAATCACCCTGCGTTCCGCGGACTTCGATCCCCGGAACTACGGTTTTAGAAAACTGGGCGATCTTTTCCGTGCGGCCCCCCAGTTCGAAACCGAGGAACGGCCCCAGGAAAACGGCACCGGCCGGCAGGTCTACATCCGCTGGAAAAGGCGAAAACAAGGATAGGCCATACAGGGCATCGGCCTCTAATCAGCTAATACACGGCGAAGGGAATGATCTCCGTAATGTCCACCCGGAAGCGGGCGGACACAAGCCAGCGGCCGGAGGCTATGCCGATAACCGGGAAGGCCGCCAGCGCAATAAAACCCTGTACCTCCTTGGGACGGTTCAGTTCGCTGCCCCGGAGCATGGCCCGCAGCGCCGTCCGGGCAGCGTCTTCCAGGCCCTCCTGCCGGTAGTCCAGCCACAGGCGGGGCTGTTCCCCGCCGTCCCGGGCGCTGTCGGGCTCAAGGACAGAGGGCGTCCCCAGGGGACCCCTGCCCTGGGCCTGAACACTGCGCGTTCTGCCGGCCCGCCACAGGGCTACCCGGCGCTGCTGACTCTCATCAAGGCGGTAATCAGTCCAAAGACAGAGCTTTTGGTTCCGTATCTCAACATCGGTAGCGCGGAGTTTCCCGTCTCCCCAGGGAATAAGCCCCAGGGGATTCAACTCAAAATTTTCTTCGATGCCCCGGGCCCTTTCCCCCACATCGTAGTGGAAGGACCAGCCGTAGATCATCGCGGAGTAGAACAGCGCCGCTTCCTCCAGCGCCCGCCGGTACAGAGCTTCCGATTGAAGAGGGTACTCCGGGTCAATAAAACCGCCGTAGATAGGCTCTATATCTATCTGCAATTCCCCCCGCAGCACTTCAATATCGCGGCCGGGATAAAAAACCTCTGCCCCCAGCGGACTCCCCCGGAAGAAGATCAGGAGGACGGCGCATACCAGGAGTTTGTTGCGCTCCGCGCATAAAACGGACAGCCCTAAACGGCGGGGACAAGAACTATCAGAAAGGGGACTCACATCCCCATTATCGGCAGAGCCGCCGGTGGAGCCGCGTACTAATTCCAGCCCCGCTCCGCCTCCCGAATGGCGCCGATAATACGATCCCGGGGAGCCCGGTTACGGAGCAGAGAAATAAAGTCCCCATCCTGGCAGAGAAAGTTGATCTTTGAAAGCGTATGAAGGTGGAGCTTCGCGGAGGCAGATACCACAAGCAGCACCGTATGAACAGGCTTGCCGTCCAGCGCCTTCCAGTCAACCGGAACAGCGGGAAAACCAATGCTTACCAATTGTTTTTCGGTATCCGTTATCAGCGGATTACGGGGATGCGGCAGGGCTATGCCCCGGCCCACACCCGTCGACATAAGGGCCTCCCGTTCCAGCACCGCCCGGAGAAGGGCCCCGTTTGCCGAATCCCCGCCTTCAATACCGGGAAGCAACCCAATCATCTCCGCCACCAGGGCCTCTGCCGTAGTCCCCACAAGCCCATAAAACACCCCGCCCCGCTCAACCAGCCGGGAAAGGGGAACATCATCGTGTTGATTAACCATCAGCCCCCCGGGCCCCCGTTTTGGGCGCTTCCGTGCAAAGAAAAAACCGAAGCCAATACCTGATTACAGTTGTCAACATCAAAAAAATCCGGGTTAAAATCCGGCCCCAGATCTTCCCGGGCAGCCAGCTTTTCCTTGTCCAGCCCCCGTTCCAGGGCGGAAATAATTTTGCGGAAACGCAGCGGCCCTTCCAACTGTTCCGGCGGAGCCGCTCCGGCCCCCGCCACACAGCGCAGCATTTCTTCTTCCCCGCCGTCATAACGGGGCAAAAAGATCACCTTAACCGTCCAGCAGTTCCCGTACTCATAGATCAGTTCGGAAACACCCCTGTCGCACAGGGCGGCAATATTGTGCCCGCTTTCCAGGATATCGGCGCCGATTGCCATCTGAACCGTCTTCTCAACACAGAACCGGTAAGCCAGGCGGCCCGTCCAGTTAAAGACACTCCGAATCGCAACATGAAGATCCGCCAACTGGAAACTTTCCGGGATAGCAATACGGCGCCAGACACCGGTGCCCCCAATACTGATCTGGAGCATCCGCCAGGGATTTACCTTGCCGCTTTTATCGGGATTTACCAGCGAAAATTTGCTCCGGCGAAAGGAATTTATCGCATCTTCAATAAGCTCCTTAATTTCGTCGTAGGTATCGATCATGCTGTCCAGGGAGGAATCCATCGTATCCAGTTCGTCCCGGGGCAGATCTTCGTTGACATCCAGATCCTCCAGCACCGCGGCCGCGTGGTTCTGTATCTGGGAAAGTACAATATATGTGTGGGGCGGCAGAGCGGTGGAATCGATGCGGGTCTTTTTCAAGCGAATATAAAGATCAATCACCGCAGTATGCAGTTCCCCCACCCGCTGCCTGATAGGCCCCATCGCCTGATCCGCAAAAAAAGTATAAAAATGCCGGAATTCTTCATAGGTTTCGATAATGTAGGAGTTAAGACACTTAAGATCCCGATCATCAAGCCGGAAAACCGGAGGCACAACCCGTTCCAAAACCGCCGAACAATCCTCCTCCCTGCGAAACAGAGCATCCCGTATATACGACTGGACAACATACTCGGACACGGGGATCCCGCAACTGAACAGAATAGCCTCCACCGGAGTCTGATCCGGGGGCAGTTGGCTGCCGGCAATGTAGCTTATGTCGGGAATTTCCTTGCCCGCATACCAAAAACGAGTCTCAATACCATAGGGAACCGTTTCTATATGATCCGTTTCTTCAAAAATAAAATTTTCCATAGAGCAGGCGGGAATATCCCTCATCCGCTTACCGCCATACCAGTAGGCATAGGCCAGTTGCTCTTCCGTGGAAGAACCGGGACCCAAAAATTTAAAGGCCTCCTCAAAGCCGCCTTCCGCGGCCTCGATCCAGGCATATATATCCGCCTGGGACCATTCATCCTTCCCCACCCTTTCCAGGTCAAAACTCCCCTCTTTCCAGTCCCTGGTACGGACCACCAGATGATCGCCGGGGACAAAGGAAACCTCCCGGTACAGGTTCCGCATATCCAGGGTTGTGATAGTAACCTCCGGCGGATCCTCGTACAGATCGCTGTTAAAGGCAGCCTCGCTTTCCGGGTTGTCCCGGGCCACATACTGGGGGGCATATTCTTCACCAAAAAGGTTATAAAAAGGGTAAAATTCCTCCGGCGCCCCCTCCGTCGTCGTCACCGGAACAGGCCGCCCCTTCCAGAAAAAATGGTACTCCTGGGGCATAAGAGAGGGATTGGCAAAGGGGATACAGCGGTGTCCGGGAATAAGAATGCCGGTAAGAAGCTCCATCTTGCTGGGAGTTATAACAAAAGGCACCGATTCAAAGCAGCCCCGGCGGGACACCCAACAACGGCTGTTCAACTGGAAAGCAAGCTTACGGGAACCAAGCAAAGACAAAAGCTCCATACGCAGATGTCCCGCCTGTTTAGGATCCATCATCTTGATAAAGGAAATAACATCGTCCAGCGTAAAAGGTTCGGCTATACTATCGAGAAAATCATAAAATGCATCTTCTTGAGTACCCGTCATGTAGTACAAACTATAAGGCGAAAAACGGAAAAAGTATACCTATACCCCGCCCGGCCCCGGCCCGGAAGGCAGTCCCGGCAGAACACCCCGCAGCCCCGGCAAAAGCTGGCAGAGCCCGCCGGAAGGTCAAACTTCGCTGTGCTGTTCTTCCACGTCCCGCAGACGGGCAAACCAGTTGGGGAAACTCCTCCTAAAAACCACATCCAAACGGCCCATGTCCTTATGGCGCAGCGCTTCCAGTATCTCACGGTGATCCCGTGCGGCATTGGCAATGCTCAAAGGGGCCAGACGATCCTGGAGAACCTCAAAAAGCAGCTTCAGGGAAACCTCCCCAATCTTGATAACGTATGGATTATGGGTACAGTAAAGAACATTACGGTGAAAATTCAGCTCGTCCTGGGCCAGAGTCGGAGCGTCCGGGGACTGCTCCCTCACCTTTGCCTCCTGAACCCGTACCACCTCCTCCACCTGTTCAAGGTCCTCCGCCGTCGCCTCCCGCATCGCCAGTTGAGTATAGGCAGTCTCAAACATCTCCCGGAACTGAACCAGGTGTTCCGCAGTCCGGGGCAGCAGCATAAGCTGAATCTCAAAGGCATTCGCCGCCCCGTCATGGCAGGCATCACAGATAAAAGTCCCCTCCCCCTGCCGGGATTCAACAGCCCCCATGCTCTCCAGCATCTTAATGGCCTCCCGGACAGAGGAAATGCCCACCCCCAGCTTACCCGCAAGCTCACCAGCGCCGGGCAGCCGATCACCCGGCGTCAGCTCCCCCCGCATAATCGACTCCTTAATCTGAACCAGCACCAGGTCGGTTACTTTTTCCTTTTTTCGGATAGAAGTCAGATTCATATGCGGCTGCGGCATGGCAAATCCCCCTTGGCTAACCCCGTTAGCGCCCATCCCGATACCCCGAAAAGTCTCAAGATATCTGATGTCCAACTATCTTAATCGGCTTTCACAGGAAAGACAAGGCCAAAACGCGCCGGCCGAAAGGGTGCCTGACACCATAGGCGTTCATTTAAGGATTTTCCGGTCAAGTCCAGCGTAAAAAACGCTAATTTTTCTCCTGCGCTTTCAGACTTTTCGACACTTTTCGCCGATTCTTGCATCGCCCTGTCCGCTAAGTATACGCCTATGGTGCCTGACACCATTTTAGAGGGGGGGCCCGCTACCACGGACAATCCCCCCGTAGCCGGGTCAAAAGCGCCTAACAGTTCTGTTAGGCGCTTTTGACCCTTTCCGCTTTTCCTCTGGCCCCCCCTTGGCTCCAGTCCTGCGCTCCGCTTGGCCTTCCGCCCACCCCCCAACCCCAGAAAGCATACGAACCGTAACCAAAGAAGTGCCGCAGCTCCAGGGCATCGGCGTTTACTTTTGTATAAAAGTCTGTAGATCCTTTCCAAGCTTAGGTCCGGCGGCGGCGGGGCAGAGCCCCCGCCATATGCCCCAGCAATTCTCCATTTAGCACTAAATGTGGAAAAAAGCCCCTAAATTTGCCTCTAAAATCCATATATAGCGTTAACTGTAAAATTGCTGTGCCCGACGTTTGGTTTTGTATAAAAAGTTTGTTGATTCTCTCCAAGGTT
>JAISFT010000139.1 GCA_031263435.1 Treponema sp.
TCCGTCAGGTTAAGGCCCCACTCCGGCCGGTCCATCAGGTCGGCGAACAGCGCCCGGTAATCACGGGGAGACTCCCGCAGATAGCCCCGGAGGGTATTGTAATCCGCCGTAGACAATTCCTCCCCGTTAGCCACCTTGGCGGCAATTCCCACCCAGGCCATCCGGTTAGGAAGCTCCCGGTTTATCCGGGCCTTCAGCTCCCCCGCCTTCCGGTATTTAGCCATTTCCTTGTCGTAGGCTCCCCGGTCTTCCCCCGGCTCAGGCGCAACCGGTTCCGTCTGCCCGGCAAAAAGATCGTTATGCAGGGTGATAAGAACATCCGCGAGATTCTTCCGGTTAATGTCTTTAAGAAAAGCCCGGTCTCCCTGCTCCGGAGCGCCGGGGGCCGCTTCCTCTGTGGAAAAGAGAGTCGTCCCCTTGGCCGCCGTCCGGGCGTCTTTCCAGAAAGCCTCAAACCAGGCGCGATCCGCATCGGAAGGCGCATGAAAATCCGCCGCTTCTTGCTTGACTTTTTCAAAAAACTGAACGATAATTTTTATAGAAGCTCCCTCCGGCGTACTGGTCTCATAGCCAGCTTGTGATGCGCCGCGGAGCTTCGATTTTTCGGTAACTTCATGTAGGTAAAAGGTATTTTTCCCGTCTTTATGCTGATTGACTATCACTTCGCCGATATATTCCACATCGCCGATTTTGAAAGGGGCCGCTACCGTATATGAATCATAGCCCCGGTTTTTCCAGTTGTTTTGGGTATCTATTACTTTCCCGTTTTGGATAATGTGAGGAACCGCCGCAAAGGCGTTTATTTTTGCCTTGCCGTATCCATGATGTAATGAAGACCGTATCCCTTCTCTGGTTAATAATATTACCTGGTCTCCCCGGTTTACCGTACTTCCCCAATGCTCTTTGAAATAACCGTCTATGTTGTCGATGAACGTCTTGCCTTTCCCGGTTATTTTTATTTCATCGTCTTTGACGGTGGTAATTGGCTCACTGTTTAACAGCCATTCCGCCGTTTGCCGCCGGTTATCCTCTGTCCTGTCCTGTCCCTTGTAGGCCGCCTCAAATGCCTCAGCCGATTCGTACCGGGCCGCGTCTTCAAGAAGTTCCTCGTAGGTCTGGAAGAAGATTTCATGTGCCCGATAATTGAACCGTTTCGAGGGTGGAACGATTTTCCCGTCATAATCCCGAACAATAACATCATTCAGCTTCCGGTTGTTTTTGGTGTTTTTATATGTGTAGTTTTCTCCGTCATCGAAACCAAATTCATTTATTGAATTGCCGTCCCACCAAATATTTTTAAGAAGTACCCGCTGGCTTACCAGCCTGTATCCGCCGGGGATACTTTCCCCCTCAAGGCTGGCATTGTTTTTTGACGGGGTAATCCAGTCCCCGTTTCTGAAAGAGTCCTCTTTCACATCCTTCGGGACGGCCCGGTACATGAACATTCCCGGTTCCCGGTTTATCCGTTTTGCCAAGTCTAGGGCTTTAGTTATGCTATAAAATGATTCAAACTCGGAGGCTTCATACTGGTAATACTTAGGGTGTGTCCAATAATCATCGGGAACAACACCGCTTTCTTTTATCGTTAAAAGGTTATAATCCCCCTTACTTGGGGCTTGATGGGCCATTCTGTATTCATCAGTGGAGATATATCCGTTTTTCCGGGCCTGGGCGTCCACAAGCCTTTGGGCGGTCTCCATGTCTCCGGTTTCAATAGCCTTGAAATATTCATCATCAATGGTGGTCTGAAACAGGCTCCCGTCAGCCTCCGCCTTCGCTATCCCCGCGTCATCCAGGGCCGCCCGGGCCTTGGCCGCCTGGCCCGCCGCCGGGTCGGTAAGGGTTTCCTGGTTTGCTTTTTTCCGCTCTGCCAGGTCTTCCCGGTATCCCGTGTACCGGTCAAGAATACTTTCCTTGCTCTCCACCCCCCCGGTAAACAATTCAGACTGCCCCTTGGCCGCGGCGGACATGGAAGCGTTCAGGCCCCCGAACCAGAGGGCAAACTCTTTCTGCCCCCCGCTGTCCAGAGCCTCCGCAAGCTGGATGCTGGCCCGTTTCTCAACCGTCAGCCCCTGGGGCATTCCGGGGAGAATCTGTTGTTTTACATAATCCTGTACCGTGCCGTAGACCTGTTTCCCGTCCTTTCCCGTGGTATTGTTTACCGCCAGGGCAATCCCTACCGCCTCGTTCATCTCCGGAATAAAGGAGTAAGCGCCCATGCCCTTGTTTTCCACCAGGGCGGTAATCCCCCGGACCAGTTTTTGCCGTATGGACCGGGCCCCCTGCAAGCCCCGGATATTCCCTTCGTCCAGAACGGAACCCAGCATAACCGATTCAAGGAGGTCCTCCCCGGCCCCGGTAATCTGGCCCCCTTCATCCACATACTGGGGCCGGTCATACTCGCCGATGAGCTTGTCTTTTTCCAGGGTGTTGAATATGTCCCGCACGGCCTTTTTATCGCCGTACAATTCCGAAAGCGTATCATGCTCATTGATTACCACGGCTATGGACTGGATAACGCCGGGGCTCTCCGCCAGCCGCTTGCTCATTTTTACCGCGGTTTCCATGGGGCTCTGCGCCTTCCGGGTGGACTGGTTGAACTGGGCAAACAGCCCGGTACTATAATCGCCGTTGGCCGCCACCTCAAAGACCAGCCGGGGGTGCTGATACTCCCGGACCTGTTCCGCCGTAAACCCGTATTTCTTGGCTTTCTTTTCCAGGGCGCTTATATACTTCCCGTCCGTCCCTTCCCGGGCCGCCCGCTTCCCGCTCATGGTCCGGTTATTCCCGGAAATAACTACCCCGTCATCGGTAATGACCACCCCTTCCAGGGCCCGGCTGTCATACCCGGCGGCCATTTTAATCACCGCCTCCTGGGCGGCCCGGTCGTTCCGGTAATCCCGGTCGTTGATGGTTTTCCCGTTGGAGGAGGGGAAGCCCTGGGTTTCGCTGAAGGTGGTTTCATCATGGGAGGCCGTGGGGGTTTCCGCCTCGACGAGTACCCACCGGCCTTCTATTTCTTCTCCCCCCACGTTCTTGGTGTCCTCATAGCCTTCGGTTTTTTTCGCCGCCCGGTACTGTTCCCGGATAGCCGGAACTCCGGAACTATCGACATTTCTATCAACATCCCTATTGACATTTTCCCGGGCCTGGTCGATATTGGAAGTGGAGGGTACAGAATTGACCACCACACTCCCTAAATTCTCCAAAGATACGTTAGATTCTCTGCCTGAAGTCAACCCGTTTGATGTGGTTCCTTCGTTTGATGATTCCTCACTGGTATTTATTTCCTGGGAGGACAGGCCGTTGGCATTGCGCGGCCACAATAAAACACTTTGGAGAGTCTTCTCTGACAAGAGCCTGGCTAAAGCTCCGTCTTCCTGGAAATGGTCTGATATTGCCACCAATTCGGAACGCATATCAAGAGAAGAGGCGTTAAAACTTGCCCCTTCCAGCACCGTTTCAAAAGCCGCATCGTAAAGTTTCCAGTCTGCTATATCAACAAGTCTGTCTATTTCCGTTTGTTCGTCACCGGAAATATTCTTTCCCTCTTCATGTATTTGGTCGGTGATTTCGTAGAGGGTATGCCCCGCCATATCCTCTTTCGCGGCAAGCATCTGCGGGGTATTTATCTGTAACTCAACAATACCGCCGCTGGGAAGCTTAACATTAAGAAGAAAATCCCGGTAATGGGCATAGTTCACCGCCTGGCCGTCAATATTGGTGTACCTGTCCTTGCCCCGGACAAAGGTCTCTCTCCGCTTGCTGAGGGCGTCCATAATCGCATAGGCCCGTTCCAGCGTAGGGACAACAAGGGTCATCCCGTTAATGTCCGTAATATGCGAAGCGCCCTCGTCCCCCTTGATTTTCCTGACAGCCCTTTCCCAGCTTTTAAGGGATTTCCGCTTGTGTATCTTGCCGCCGAATTCAGCCTGTAAATCATCAGCTATTTTATTAAATTCAGCCCATGCCTCAGGAGTATCCAGAAGGGCGTAAACCGCTTGCAGGTCAGTTTCCGCATTGCCGGTAACGCTTATGGGCTGGAGTGTTTTCGTTCCGAAACTCCGGCTTTTCTGATCAGCATACCATTGCCGGCGCTGTTCCGGTGTCATAGCCCCCCGGTGTTGTTCTTCAGTAAAGCCCTGGGCCGCTGATAGGGACTCCCCGCCCCCCTCTCCAAAACCCCCTGAGAGCGTCGAGGCGGCCCGTAGAGACCCCCCCGGGGCAGTTGACGTATCTTTTCTTGTCTCATCCTCTTTCGACCCCGCCTGGGCCGCTTCCTGTTCAAAGGAATCCGCCTTCGTCAAAAGTTCGTCAAAGACCGCCTTTTGTTCCGGCGTGAGCTTCCGCATCCCGGACAGGTGTTTCACAATGTCCCTGAGCCATTCCACCATCTGCCGGAACAGGCTCCGCAGTTCCGGCGTAGGGGCCTCCCCGGTTTGCAGGTAATTCTCCCAGGCGTAGGCCGACCGTTCTTTCCGCCAGGTCGTTTCATCCAGGCCGCTCTTCGGGTCGTATTTCCCCGCGGCGTCCATCATCCGCCGGTACAGGTCAGGGTCCGCCTGTTCAAGAAAATTATCCACCGCGTGTTTTAGTTCATGCACCACAGTTGAAAAATCGGCTGTTTTCGGGTCCAGGTAAACTACCGTGTATTCAACGGCCTTTACATCGTCATCCAGTTTTTTGAGGACTTTGAACATAGCCCCCCGTGCAGCCTGACCCTTCGGGCCTTTAGCGTACTGCGCCGCCCGGTCATTAAAGTCCCGCACCGCCTTATTGGGCGTATTGGTAAAGATGTTGTCCCGGTCGAACCCCAGCCGGTCAAGGAACTCGTCAAAATCCAGCCCGTAGCCTTTCCCGATCCGGTCCAGCAGGGAGACCGCCCCCATCCTGCTTTCCGCCGTGCTTCGCGGCAGGGCCTCCGCAAGCTGCCGGTCAAAGCCCTGTTTGACCTGCTGGGTTTCCAGGGATTCCCCCCGGACCGCCGCCGGTTCAAAATAATTCAGCCCCGCCCCCCGGCGGTTATTTGCCGCAAGCTGTTCCTTCAGGGCAATGTCCGCCTCGGTCGCGGGGTTCCACTGAATATCCACATCAGCGAACTTTTTGGCAAAATCCTGGAAAAATTCCCCGGTCAGATCCTTCCGGTGGTCCGCGATATTCATGTCCGTAATCGTAAGAACGCCGTTTTCAATCCGGTAATCAATAGCCCCGTAGGTATTTGATTCCGTTTTCCGGCTTCCGTCCCCCATGCGGAAACTCCCGGTAATAACCCCGCCGTCCCGCTTCTCATCCTCAATCCGGGTATACAGAGACCCGCCGGAACGCCGGTACACACCGGGGCTTACATCCTCCCCCGCCTCGTTAACCTCCCGCGCTTCCAGCCCCGCAAGCTG